>MNEA01000009.1 GCA_001917435.1 Acidobacteria bacterium 13_2_20CM_2_57_6 | reverse complement strand
TTCTGATCGCAGAAAACCGGGCGTTATCGCAACGGCTGAAACACCGTACGGGCGTAGTTCCGCCGCCATGTTCAGAGCTAATCCTTTGAGGGCAAGCTTCACCACCTGAGTTACTGGATTGCCTCCAGCGCTAAGGACGTCGTTCTCCGTGACCTCCACTATAAGACCGCTGCGGTTGCGAATCATATAGGGAGCTGCATGCTTGGCTGTAATGATGTGGGAGACGAGCGACTGCCGGATGGCCGTCTCAGCGTTCTTGAGATCGGTCTTCCAAAATGCGCACCACTGCGCCATCAGTGGGTCTTCACCGGCAATGCTGTTCACGAGTATATCGAGGCGGCCACGCTCGCGAACCACGCGTAGGAAGACCTCCTCCACTTCTCTTTCCACGGTGTGATCGACGCGAAGCGCGATGGCGGAACCACCGGCGGAACTGATCATCTCGGCGGTCTCCTCAACGGTTTCAGAACGATTGTACGGAGAGCGGTTACCACGCACACTTCGTCCAGTGCAATAAACCGTAGCACCCGCCTCTCCGAGCGCTCGCGCAATGCCTCGCCCTGCGCCGCGCGTCGCGCCAGCTACGACCGCTACTAGGCCAGTGAGTGGTTTCCTTCCTGCGACTGGGCGCGTGCGCGACCTAGGAGCGTCTGGGGATTGCTTGGGCCGTCCCGCCATCGCCATACCTCCAGATGCGAATCATAGGCGAATAAATCGGTGCGTATCAACTGGAGTATGGTCCGTGCGGAAAGGCCTTCGAAGATCTGTCGCTCTTTGTCGCCTGGAACGTTTACATTTTTCCGGGCGAGTGACGTTACCGGGAAACTGACCCACCATAGAACTCTGCAGCGGAACGAGCGAATACCGAGGAGACGTGGCGGCGGAGAATCAGAAGGCTTCGACGCACCAGACGAGGCGAGCGGACCAGGTCTTCTGGGTGGTGAGCGGAGGGCGCCAGACGGCGAGGATCTGAGAGCCCTGATAGACGCGCTCGAAACCTTCCTCGGATTCGGAAACCGTTTCAATCGGGGCGACCCAGAAATCTTCGACGAGCGGAGCGTGCAGTGAAACGCGGACGCGCTGCCAGCCGTCTTCCATGCGCAGGATGGGGCCGGGCATCGAGCCACTGAAGCGAAGATTTTTCTTACCGAGCGGCGTCTCAAAAAACCGGTCGGGCTCCGTGGGCGCAAGGAGATTGATGACCGACTCAATGCCGACGGCCACGGGCTTCTCGAGAGTTTCCTTGCACTTCAGGGTGATCACGCAGGCCGCTTCGAAGCCGTTCGTGGCGGGGCTGAAAGCGTACTGCTTGAGCAGCAGAAGTTTGGCGGACGCCGAGTCCGGCTTGCCTTGCAACGCCAGGGAATCGGCGCGGAAAAGCTCGGCTTCGTTTGGCGCGGAATTCTTTACGGTGAAGACGCCACCGGCAAATCCGGCGTCTTCCCGCAATTCGAGAATTTCGTAATCGGCGTGAGTGCGATCCGGATCAAAAATCATGACGCGGAAGGCGTGGCGCGGCCAGCGATCGTAGCGAAGGAAGCGCTCGAGGCCGGGTTCTTTGACGCGGGTTTGTTCGTGAATGGAAGCGACGGCGCCGGTGGCGGGCTTTCCCGCGGCTTCGCGCAAGCGCGTGTGATAGGCCTCGGGGCGGCGGAGGATAGAGTTGACGAGCGTGGCGGCCGCAGGGCGAAAATCGAGCGTGGCGATGGTGCCGCCGTCATTGGGTTTTACAAGCGCCTGAGCTTCGAGAGAGGTAAAGAGCAGCTCGTTGGCGCCGTCAGCATCGTAGTCCAGGAGCTCGACACGCGGCGCGAGCGCGCCGGGCGTCTCGCGGTCCGCGATCGCCTCGGCGCGAATCAAGTTGCGCCAAGGATCGGTACGAAGATGCGGCGCATAGATTCCGCCGAAGATGCCGTGCCAATAGGCGTCGTTGCACTGGGCACGCAAGAGCAGGTCGCGAGCCTGTAGCAATTCATCGGAGGGTTTCGCGCCGTCGCGGTGAGCGGGCGCGGCGGCGATGCGCGCGGAAACGCGAAGCATTTTTTTGTGAAGCAGGTTGGATTCGGGATACTTGCGGAAAAAACCGCGCCAAGAACCTCCGCGCAGGAAGGAAAGCACTTCGGGACGCGCGCCGAACTCCTTCAGTACCTCGTGATAGCGCTGGCGGACGCGCGTGGGAAGCGCCCACTCCATCATCTCGGTATAGGATGCGGTGGGCAAATCGGCGCGGCCGAGAGGCGCATGTGATTCCAGATAAGCCCCAGGGGTGGAGACTTCCAACCAATCGGAATTTTCTTCCAGCGCGGTAAAGAAAGCGGAGAGCCAGCCATCCTTGTAGCAATGTTCGTGCGTCCCAGGCCAGACGCCGAATTTTTCCATGTCATCGCCCATGGCGGCCACGCCACACGGGTGGACGGCGGCGGCATCGCGCAGATAGGCGATGACGTCTTCGACCTTGCCGAAGGGAATGAGATAGCGGAGAGCTTTCTGCCCCGGGTAAAGCCACACGGCCTTGCCACGGTCTTCGGCAATGTAGGGGCCAAAGAGTTCTTCGGGCTCGAAGCCCGCGGCGAGGAAATGCATGTCGTCAACAAGAGTGTAGGCAACATTTGCGGAGGCCAGCGCGGTGGGAAGCTGCGGCTCCCAAACGCGCTCGGCAAGCCACGCACCGGAAGGCAGCTTGCCGAAGTGCTTCTCCAGATAGGCGGCCAGGCGCGCTATCTGTTCGTGCTGATCTTCAGGACGAATCGAGACCAGGATCGGCTCATAGAAGCCGCCACCAACAAGTTCCACTTGGCCGGATTGGACGAGTTTTTTCAGGCGAACGAAATACTCAGGCCGATGTTGCTCAATCCAAGTAAGAAGCGGCCCGGAATAGTGGAGGCCAAGATGAACTTTCGGATGCTTTTCGAGGTGCTCGATAAACGGAAGATAGGATGAGTCGTAGGCTTTCTCGAGGACATGCTCGAAATTGCCGCAAGGCTGGTGCGCGTGAATGAGCAAGGAAAGATGGAATTTCTGCGGCATGGGGACAGTTTTTTCTCACTACCATCATAACCTGTCACGCAAATTTATGAATTCCAGCGGCGTGAGGATGCCCGAAGTGCGCACTTCAATGGGTTGCGGGGGGACTCGCAGGGTCGTGACTAGGCGATTCGATCAATGAGCGGTGTGCTTTAGCACCCAGTCGGAGACAGCGTTCAGCGCCTCCGGCGCCATGGTCTCCAGGATTTCGCCATATTCATTGGGCAAGCCCGCCGGAGCGTGCTGCAGGAGATGGTTCAAGCCCGGCAATTCGATGGTTTGAAAGTCTTTGTTGCCGCCGTCTTGCAGGGCTTTCTGGATTTTGGCGAGATTCTCCTTTGGCGAAACTTGCAGGTCCTTTTCACCGTTTAAAGCCAGAACAGGACACAACGTCTTTTGCAAAGCAGGAACGGGATCATAATCGAGGAAAAAACGGAACCACGGCGAGGCCATCAATTGCACTTGCGATTGCAGGGCGTCCGGCGGAAGAGACGCGCTCATGGCGGCGGAGTGGACGAGATCATTCAACTTAACTTGCAGAGTTGCGGAATCCTTTTCCTGGCGAACCAGCGCGTACGCTTGTTTATTGAATTCACGAGCCACGGCAATCTGGGCATCGCCGAAGCCCGCAGTCTTCAAGATCAGCTCAGACTGCAGCAAAAGAGTGTCTTCGCCATTGAGGCCGGGGCCCGCGAGAAGCACGATCCAGGCAACGTTACCGGAATGCGCAGCTATCAAGGGCGCGATCATGCCGCCTTCGCTATGACCAATGAGGCCGATTTTCTTTGGATCAATTTCCTTGCGAGTCTTCAGATAGGCGAGGGCCGCCTCGGCGTCGGCGGTGAAGTCCTCCATCGTCGCGTTCGCGTAGTCTCCGGTGGACTTGCCGTTTCCGCGTTTGTCGAAGCGCAGAACGGCGATGCCTTTTCGCGTCAGGTGATCCGCAAGCACCAGGAAGGGACGATGCCCAGCGAGGGATTCGTCGCGGTCATTTGGCCCGGAACCGCCGAGCAGAATAGCAGCGGGAAACGGTCCCTGGCCGCGCGGAAGAGTGAACGTGCCCGCGAGTGAGATTTTCGCTTTCTCGTTCGGAAAGGTAATTTCTTCTTCTTGGTAAGGATAGGGTTTTACAGGATTTTGCGGACGGACGAGTTCCAGAAGCTTGTCGGAGCGTTGAAAATCAAGCTTCCGCTCGGTGCCGTTCTGCGTCCAGCTTCCGTTGATGGCCGTTCTTGCGGCGTTCAGCGTGCCGTCATAAACGCCGCTGACCATGGGGATTTCAAAGTGAAAGCTAGCGTCTTTCTGGCTCACCTTGACGGCGGGCAGTCCACTTGCTCCCTGGTCGGGGCTATCGAGCGCAGCGACGAGCTGATTGCGATAATCATGCGAGACGTGCAATTGCAAGCGCAAGCGCATGCCGTTGCCTTCGAGCGCGCCTTGCCATACTCCTTCGGCGCTCGCGATGGCGTCGGACAGTTTTCTTGCACCGGCTCCCGCGGCCTGACGGTGAAAAATGAGAGGAAGGCTGACGCTACCCTGCATCCAGTCGCCTTCGATGCCGCGCTGATCCGCTGCAAGTTTTCCTTCATAGGAAGCACTCACGGAAGCCACGCTGAAGCGGAGAATGGAATCTTTCTGGGCGAATGAAGTCACTTCAATGCCGTAGACGCCTTGGTCTAGGCTATCAATGGTGGCTTTGAGGGAACCATCTTCGGCTTTTGTGACGTGCAGAACGAGATGGAGCATCGCTTCCCCGGCTTGGAGCGAACCGCGCCACTGGCCCTCCAGCGTGGAGGAGCTCCGCTGCGGCTGTGGTTTGTGAGCAGGTGGAATCTGGGCCGAGACCGTCGAAAAAGCAGCCAAGCTGAATAGAAAAATGACTAGGGCTAGACAGCGATTTCCAAGCTGCACTCCAGACCTCCACACGTCACCTTCAGGATGGTAGATGATTCCCGGCCCAAAAGAGTTGGCATGACGACCAGGGTGGTGAGAATCGATACTCTCGATTGAGTTCAGACCGTGGGAGACGGCATCAAAAAAGGCGGCACACCGGACGTGCCGCCCAAATTCGAAAACAACCTCAGTACATCCTATGAGACCGAGTTACTTCCCCTGCTTTGCATACCAGTCGGCATTGATCGGAGTGAAGTTGTTCCACTTTTCCGGGAGGTCTTCGAGCGCGAAAATAGCGGTCACCGGACAAACGGGTACGCACGCGCCACAATCGATGCATTCGGTCGGATGGATGTAAAGCTGAGTTTCCGACTCGAACGCCGGCTCGTCTTTGCGCGGATGAATGCAGTCCACCGGGCAGACATCCACGCACGCGGTGTCTTTGGTGCCGATGCACGGCTCGGCAATCACGTAAGCCATTACGGGTCTCCTTTGTTCGGGCAGCGGACCGGCGCGGAACAGCACAACCGGCAAAAATTCCTTATATCACGCGGCTGCCCGACGCGACAAGCAGCTAAGGGAATTGTACGCGGGGGGCGGGAGTTTCTCAACCGGCGGAGGTATGGATACAATGAGAGGAGAAGGAAGGCACATGAAAATTCGCATTTCTTCATTCTTACTCGTTTTGATGGCTGCGGCGACCGCGCTGGCCACGCCGCAGGCTTCGAAGACGGCTGCCTCGCGTGATCCAGAGATCATTGACGCGCAGGGCTATCTGAAACTGCTCGAGCAAAATCGCGGGAAGCCGATGCTCGTCAATTTTTGGGCGACCTATTGCGAACCGTGCCGCGACGAGTACCCCATGCTAAATGAACTGGCGAAGAAGTACGCCCCGCAAGGCCTGAAAGTCGTGGGCGTAAGCATGGATGACGATGGCGATTTAATTCTGATGCGGCGTTTTCTGGCCCGCTATAAGCCGGTGTTTCCCAATTACCGGAAAAAAGCAGGCGGAGAAGCGGACTTCACACAGTTCACACAGGCAGTGCTTCCAAGTTGGAATGGATCCTTGCCAGCTACGTTCTTCTATGGCAAAGACGGCAGGCAGGCCGGACATATGTTCGGCGAAGGCCCGCGGGACGCTTATGAGTCAGCGGTTCGAACGCTGCTGGCGCCGCGTTCCGACTAGCGACGAGCTGCGCGATCTAACCCAGTACTTTTCGGCCTCTCTTGGAGACTGCTTATGCTCAACACCAAGGGCAATCGCATCACCTATTTTGGCCACAGCACATTTTCGCTGACGACGCCTTCTGGCCAGGTGGCTTTGATTGACCCGTGGGTGACGACGAATCCATGGCGTCCGGACGCTCTGAAAAAACTTGCGCGGCTAGACGCGATTTTCCTGACTCATGCGCATACCGATCACCTGGGCGATCTTCTGGCCCTAGCCAAGCAGTTCAAACCGAAAATTGCGGCAATATTCGAGACATGTCTGTGGATTGAGCGCAAAGGCTTTGGAGAGGAGACTTGCCCGATGGGCAAGGGCGGCTCGCAAACAATCGGTGAGTTTGAACTCACCATGACGCACGCATTTCATTCGAACTCGATCGACGATAACGGAGTGCGGCACTACGGCGGGGAGCCTGCGGGGTATATCATTCGCATGCCAGGCGGGTTCAAGGTGTATCACGCAGGCGATACAGCGCTTTTCGGCGACATGAAATTGATCGGCGAACTCTACAAGCCGGACCTCGCGATGCTGCCAATCGGCGATCGCTTCACCATGGGCCCGCGCGAAGCGGCGTATGCCATCCGCCTGCTTGGGGTGAAGTATGTCGTGCCAATGCACTACGCAACGTTTCCGTTCCTGACGGGCACGGCGGAAGAACTGCGCAAAGAAACGAAGAAAATCAAAGGACTGAAAATTTACGCGCTGAAGCCAGGAGAGAAACTGTGATTCGTACAGAAAATCTGCGCAGCGGCTACATTCAAGACGAGGTCGAAGAATATATTTACCAGATGCTGCCGGAGCGCGACGCGGTTGTCGCCGAAATCGAAGATTACGCCGCGCAGAACCGCGTTCCGATTATCGGGCCGGCGGTAGCGCGCTTGCTGACCCTGTTTGTGCAGGTGTCTAGCGCAAAGAGGATTTTTGAGATGGGGTCGGCCATTGGTTATTCCACAATCTGGCTGGCGCGTGCGGCGGGGCCTAAGGGAAAAGTGATTTATACGGACGGCGATCCGGAAAAAGCGCGCCGCGCGAAGGATTATTTTCGCCGCGCAGGAGTCGCCAAACGCATCGACGTGCGCGTCGGCGACGCGCTTGAACTGCTAAAGAAGGCGCCGGGCACGTTCGACTTGATCTTCAACGACATCGACAAACACCAATACCCTGCCGCACTACGCGTGGCGCTGCCCAAGCTCCGCCGCGGCGGACTGTTCATCACCGACAACACGCTGTGGTCGGGAAAGGCTGCGCGGCCGGCCGCACCGGATGACATTCACACGAAGGGTATTCAGGAGTTCAACCGGCTCGTCTACGCCACGAAGGAGTTCTACCCCGTTTTAATCCCCCTGCGCGATGGCGTCACTGTCTGCCGGAAGAACTAGAAGTTAAGTTATGGCAACTGCTCCAGCCTCCGCGACGAAAGCACCACTGGCCAATGCCCCCGGGCCAAAGGGGCGATTTCTGCTTGGCAGCCTGATTGAGGTGTCGCGCGACTGGCTTGGTTTTTACAAAAACTGTGCCGACGAATACGGCGACGTGGTGCGCGTGCATCTCGCCCACGTTCCAGTGTATTTGGTGGTCCACCCGCGCGACATAGAAACAGTGCTCGTCGCCAATGCAGCAAAATTCACAAAATCCGAAGACTATCGCGCGCTGGCGCGTGTACTCGGACGGGGTTTACTGACCAGCGAGGGAGATTTTTGGAAGCGCCAACGCGGCCTCATTCAGCCGGCCTTTCACCGCCAAAGTATCCTGTCTTACGCGCAGGTAATGACGCGCGCCGCCGGCTGCATGCTGGATTCGTGGAAGGAAAAGGTTAAGCGCAACATCCATGAAGACATGATGCGCGTGACCCTGGAGATCGTCGGGCAATGTCTGTATAGCGCGGAAGTCACTGATGCCGCGGAACGTGTCGGACACGCAATGGAAGTCGTTACGGGGAGATTCATAGTCAACGCGAGTCTGGCGATGCTGTTTCGTTTCGATATTCCCGTTCGATTCGCGATCCGAGAATGGCGCGCTATCCGCGAATTGAACGAGATCATTGGCGGCATCATACGGGAACGGCGTTCTTCCGGGGAGCCGCGCGAAGACCTTTTGGATATGTTGCTTCAGGCGCGCGACGCGGACGGCAACCCCATGAGCGACGCACAGCTGCGAGACGAAGTGATGACGCTTTTTCTGGCCGGCCATGAGACCACGGCGATTGCGCTCTCTTGGGCCTGCTACTTGATTGCCCAAAACCCACACATCGAGGCGAAGCTCGCCCAGGAACTGCAAACGGTCCTGGCCGGCCGTGTCCCGACGCCCGAGGACCTTCCGCGATTGCGTTATACGGAAATGGTGCTCAAGGAAACGATGCGCCTTTATCCCGCGGTGTGGGGCATTGGCCGGAGAGCCCTGGAGGATTGCGAGCTTGGCGGATACCGCGTGCCAGCGGGATCAAACGTTTTCATTTTGCAATGGCGGACGCAACGCGATCCGCGCTTTTTCCCCGACCCGGACCGATTCGACCCCGAGCGCTGGAGGGACGACCCAGTCCGGTCGGGAAGAATCCCACGTTTCGCATATTTTCCCTTCGGCGGGGGGCCGCGTGTTTGTGTTGGCGCGTCCTTCGCGATGATGGAAGCAACGCTGCTGCTGGCCATGATTCAGCAGAGATTTCATCTCGAAATTGTCCCTGGACATCCCATTGAAATCTTTGCTTCCGTTACGCTGCGCCCCAAGTATGGCATCCGAGTGATCCCGCACCGCCGAACGGCAGCGAAAAATATAATTGACGGCTGAAGAGGTGAACTGCAGGCGGAATTTACTTGCGCAAGAAATTGCGAATCAGGAAGGCTAGGTTTGCGGGACGTTCCGCCAGACGCCGCATGAAATACGGAAACCAGTCTTTGCCGTAAGGGATATAGATGCGGACGCGATAGCCATCCTTGACAAGCCGCCGCTGCAAGTCGGTGCGAACTCCATACAGCATCTGAAATTCGAAATCGTCCTTGGAAATCTGTTTTGACGCCGCAAAGCGAATCGTGGCAGCGATCATGCGCGGGTCGTGCGTGGCAATACCATGGTAGAAGCCGCTGGACAGCAGGACGTGCATCAGCCGGACGAAATTGGCGTCCACATCGGCCTTTCGCGGAAAGGCAACTTCTTCTGATTCCTTGTACGCGCCCTTGCACAGCCGGATGCGGCAGCCGCAAGACAGCAGTTCCACGACATCGGTTTCGCTACGGTACAGATAGGATTGAATGACCGTTCCGATGGCGGGATTGCGAGTTCGAACGCGTTTGACGAGGTCGATGGTGCGCTGCGTGTAAGGAGAGCCTTCCATGTCAATACGCAGAAAATTGTCGAAGCTGGCGGCGCGTTCCACGATGGAGCGAAGCAAACCTTCGCAAAACTCAATGTTGATGTCCAGACCGAGTTGCGTGAGCTTGCCGGAAACGTTGGCATGCAGACGCTCCTGGGCGATGCGCTCAAAAATCTCCAAATAGGCATCGCGGGAGTGCTGCGCGTCCGAGATGGTGGCGACATTTTCGCCCAAGTAATCGAGGCTGGCGTGCATCCCTACGTTATTGCACTCGCGGGCAGCGGCAATGGCCTCGTCCAGCGTCTCGCCGGCTACGAATCGGCGCGCCATGCGGCGCGTCATGCCATTGGAAGTGACCCAATTGGCGAAGGCTTTGCTTTCGGAAAGCTTGAGCAGGGTCGACCGGAGCATCTGGGAACAATTATGGCAGCCTGGGAATGGCGAAACTAGTGTTTGTGCTCTTCCAGAAACTTTTCGGCATCGATCGCGGCCATGCAGCCGGAGCCCGCGGCCGTGACCGCCTGCCGATAGCGATGGTCTTGCACATCGCCGGCTACGAACACGCCAGGAATGGAGGTAAGGCTGCCGTGCTTGGCGAGCAAGTAGCCGTTCGCATCCATTTCGAGTTTCCCCTTGAAGATAATGGTGTTCGGATCGTGGCCGATGGCGACGAATACGCCGTCGAGCGGAATCTCGCGAGTTTCCCTGGTCTGCTGATTGCGCAAGCTCACGCCTTCGACGTGGCCTTGGGGCGCGACGATTTCCTCCACGACGTAAGGAGTGACGAACTCGACTTTCTCGTTGGCTCTGGCGCGGTCAATCATGATCTTGGAAGCCCGAAACTCATTTCGTCGGTGGATGAGATGGACCCTGCTGGCGTAGCGAGAGAGAAAGTTGGCCTCTTCCATAGCGGAATCGCCGCCGCCGACCACGGCAATCGGTTTTCCGCGGAAGAAATAGCCGTCGCAAGTCGCGCAGGTGGAAACGCCGTGGCCGATCAATTCCCTTTCGCCCTTCAGACCTAGCAGACGCGCTGAGGCCCCCGCAGCAACGATCAGAGATCGCGCTTCGTAAGTATCTTTTCCGGCGATGATCTTGAAAGGGCGCTTGCTGACGTCCACTTCGGTCACAGCGCCTGCCTTGAACTCCGCGCCGAACTTTTGCGCCTGCTTGCGCATGTTTTCGATGAGCTCCGGCCCCATGATCCCGTCGGGGAATCCCGGATAATTCTCAACGTGCGTGGTCAGGGAAAGCTGGCCGCCGGGCTCATGCCCGTCCAGAACCAGCGGCTTCAGGTTCGCGCGCCCGGCGTAAATCGCAGCAGTTAGACCGGCGCAGCCGCTGCCAATGATGACGACGTTGTGCATTCGATCGTTCTCCAAGGATTAGATTCAACACTGCGCCCGCCGGATACAAATGCAGTCCGGTATTGTAGCATTGCCTTCGCCGCGATTCGGAATGCCTGCTGCCAATTTGGAGAGGCTTTTATGCGCGGCCGACATTGACCCGCGCAAAGGGCCGCCTCTATAGTCCAAATATGATCATCACGCTTGCGAAGGAGAAATCCACAATGGATCCGCGCTACCCAATCGGAAAATTTGAGATGCCCGCGCACGTGACTCCGGCACGGCGGCAGCAAGCGATCGACGAGATCGCGGCCACGCCGGTCAAAATGCGCGCCGCGGCTAAGGGCCTGAGCGAGTCGCAACTTGACACGCCGTATCGAGAAGGCGGCTGGACGGTGCGCCAGGTGGTGCATCACGTTCCAGACAGCCACCTCAACGCCTACGTTCGATTGAAGCTGGCGCTCACCGAGGACAAGCCGACAATCAAGCCATACGACGAAGCGGCCTGGGCTGAGCTGGCTGACTCGAAATCAACTCCCATCGAAGTTTCCCTGATGCTTCTGGACTCCGTGCACGCGCGGTGGGACCGGCTGTGGCGCTCATTGAAGTCTGAACACTTCGCCAGGGTTCTCATTCACCCGGAACACGGCGAACGGACCGTCGACTGGCTGCTGTTCCTTTACGAGTGGCACGGGAAACATCACACCGCGCATATCACAGAACTTCGCAAGCAAAAAAGTTGGTAGTGGAGTCAAAAGTAGTTCGATCCTTTGCCCTCGACCAATGCACCCTGCTCGACCCGAAGAAAGATTTTCCGGCTGCAGCTGTGTGGCGCGCGATGCTCCGGCTCGTGTACGATAATCGGGCACAAAAGGAGATCGCATGAGCCGGCCGGCAGGAACTTACGCTGTATTTGAAACTTCACAAGGAAACATTGTGGTGCGCTTGCTGGAAAACGAAGCGCCCAAGACGGTTGCGAATTTCGTTGGGCTTGCCGAAGGCACGAAAGAAGTCACGAATGAAAAAACCGGACAAAAGGAAAAGAAACCTTTCTACGACGGATTGATTTTCCATCGCGTGATTCCGCAATTCATGATTCAGGGCGGCTGCCCGCAGGGTACGGGAATGGGCGGTCCGGGCTACAAATTCACCGACGAATTTCATCCCTCGCTGAAACACTCGAAAGCCGGAAAGCTCTCCATGGCCAACTCCGGGCCGGGGACCAACGGCAGCCAGTTCTTTATCACCGTTGCGGCGACGCCGTGGCTGGACAACCGCCACACCATTTTTGGCGAGGTCGTTGAAGGACAGGACGTGGCGGACAAGATCTCGAATGTGCCGCGCGATTCGAACGACCGTCCGAAAACGCCCGTGTCCATCAAGAAGCTTCGCATCGAACGCGTGGCCTAGGCGGACATTATTGCAATGCTCACGCCCGAGCGACTATTCCGGCTCACGATCGAATTGATCTTCGTCCTGCTCGGCTCTCTCGTGATCTGGCTGGGATTGCTGCGGCGCATTTATGTGGATCGGCACGGCGCGGCATGGTTGGTTCTTGGCGTAGCGCTGATCGTGTGGGGATTGCGGGCGCTTTACAGTCCGGGACAATGGTGGTTGCGCTGGCAGAACTGGACTCGTGGATTGTCGCTCGTGTTTCTAGGCGTCCTCATGCTTGTGATATCGCGCGTGCCATACCTCTGGGTCGGTCCGATGCTCGCAGCCGGAGGCGGACTGCTTGCGCTGCGCGGCCTAATTGCCTCCTACCTGGTCTTCCGGCCACAATAAGAAAATGTTTTGCTGCGAAGGCCATACGCCGAATCCCAAACTAGTCCTCACATGGTCGTTCTTTCTTCTCGTCCGCTTCAACTATAATCCGCGTAACAGATAGCCCTTCTGGTCGTTGATAATCCGCCAAGGGCCGTCAACTTTCCATGGAAAACAAAAAAGGAGAACGTCCGTGCTGAAAGAATTTAAGCAATTCGCCATGCGTGGGAACGTCGTGGATTTGGCGGTCGGCGTCATTATCGGCGCGGCATTTGGAAAAATTGTGTCTTCGCTAGTGGAAGACGTGCTCATGCCGCCGATCGGCCGGCTGCTCGGTCACGTCGACTTTTCGGGATTATTCCTCAATCTCAGCCAAAAATCATACGAAACACTGGCAGCCGCGAAGGCCGCGGGCGCCCCGACCTTGAACTACGGGATCTTCCTGAACACGGTGATCAATTTTCTGATTGTGGCGTTCGCCGTGTTTCTTGTGGTCCAGCAGGTAAACCGCTGGACCAAGAAGCCGGAAGCTGCCGTTGCCCCGGCGACGAAAAACTGTCCGCAGTGCGCGATGACTATTCCTATCGCGGCCAAGCGTTGTGGTCATTGTACAACGCACCTCGCCTGAGACCAGGAACTAATCGTTGAAATCTGATTTGTTCAAGCCTTGGGAGATTTCTTCTGCTGGTTTGCTTCGAGATGCTGGCGCAGGCGGTTGACCACGGCATCTTCGTGTCCTTCTTCCATTTCTTTTTGCACTTCTTCCAGGGCGAAATGCACGACGTCGTGATGGTGCATTTCCAGAGGCGCTACGGCGTCGCTGAAGCGCAGCCACAGCCGGTGCAAGAGATTAACTTCGTTCGCCGTCAGGTTAGGCGCGTGCGGCCCGAGGACCTTGTAAACCTTGTCCCCGTTGGGCATGTGAATTTCAAGGTTGAATTGCGGCTTCGGATCGCCAAGTTTTTCCCAGGCTTCGCCGATCTGCCGCGCTTGCTCCTCATTCGATTCCTTTGTTGAACGTCCGGCGACAATTGTGCTGGATTGCAGCGAAGTCGCGGCGCGCAAGATGCCATCCCACAAATCGTTGGCGGCGACCACGGCGAGGCGGATCGACTTACCTCGTTTTTCGGCCATGGAAAGCGCTTGGGAAAAGAGTTGTTGCTCGATGCTGCCGAACAGCTGATCGGCCTCAAGTTCGTTTTCACCCGAAGCAGAGCGGCGCAACAGCCGGACGTGGAGCACGATAACATCGCGGCGTCCGGGCTTGATGCGGTCCAGCACGTTTCCAAGATGATAAAGCGCGTAGTGGTTGCTTATCGGAACGAGGATGTTGCCGGGACGGGCGCCCACAGCCTCGGGTGTCAGTTCTGATTCCAGCTCGAGATTGAACTGGTCCATCTCGACGTGCGAGGCGCCGCCATGTTTACCCCGGCGTTCGGATATCGTGAACACAAAATAAAGCAAAACGGAGAACGTTGCGCCCGCCATGGTAGCAATGGGCTTAGTGAATAAGTTCACCACGGCGATCAAGAACAGCATCCCCGTGATCAACCCCAGACCCACGGGGATCTGTATACCGCGAACAGTGAAGTTCAGCGGGACCTGGAATTCGCGCAGGCCGGGACTGGTGTACCGGAGAACCAGCACCGCGAGGCCGTTCATGGCGAAGCTCCAGATCACGCCGAAGGCGTAAAGGTTCGCAAGAAAGGTGACGTCGCCACGGCTGATGATGATGGTGATGACCTGGAGCACGACGACGATATTGATGATGCGGTAGCTGGTGCCAAACTTTTTGTGCGGCTGCCGGAACCAGGCGCTAAGCACGCCGTCTTCAGAAACGCGGTTCAACACTCCGTTCGAGCCGACGATGGCGGTGTTGACGGCGCCCGCCAGGATCAGAGTACCCACAACCACGACAAAACCGTGGAATATCAGGCGGATGAAGAGCGGCCCTTCCAGATTCATCGCCAGTCCACCGATCAGGTTCTCGAGGAAATGCTGGCGGACGTCGTCCGGAATAATCATCACGGCAAAGAACGAGACCAAGGACGTAAAAACCAGGCTGTAGACGAAAATGACCGCGCCGGCCTTTTTAAGGTTGGGGAGCTTGGGGCTTTCGATTTCGCGATAGACCTGCGCCAGCGATTCCTCGCCACTCATCGCCAGGACGGAATGGCCGAGTGCGATGAAGATGGCGATGATGCCAAACATATGAGGGAGGCTGCTGTGCGCGAGCCAGCCGAGGGCGCTGGGGCTCAACCTGAGGTTGCGCGGATGAGGCCACGGAGGGAGCCCGGAATGCCGTACCGCGATCGTGTAACCACACCAGACAATAAGCATGACCACCATAACGGTAACCAGCTTCATGATCTGCAATGCTTTTTCGCTGGACTCGGCCACTCCCTTGGTGTTCTGCCACCAGAAATACAGAGTGACGGCAATAGCAAAGCTCGCGGCGATAAAACTGATTGTTCCGGGAGCAAGCGGTCCGCTCAAGTGAAAATACTGAAAGAGGTCGTTGATCAATCCGGCCAGGTATTGGCCCGCCGCTACGCCGCTGATCGGGCCCGTAAGGATGTAGTCAAACATCAGTGCGGAAACACTGAATTTGGCAAGCGTCCCGCCGAGGGACATCTTCACCGCTCGGTACACGCCGCCACGCACGAACATGCTGCAGCTTTCCACGTAAACCGCGCGCACGGCATACGAGAACAGCATGATGGCGAGGATGAACCACGGCGCGGTTTTGCCGATGTAGCCTTCCGCTTCGCCCCCGGCGTAGTATGCCGAGGAGGCCAGGTCGTTCAGCACGATGGCCGCTGCCCTCCAAAACGAAATGAAAGTCAGGAGGGCTGTGGTGGCGACGATGACACGCGGAATACCGTTGCCGCGGCTGCCCGCGGCAGCAGGGCTATTGGGAGTGCTGCTCATGTATGGGTTGCGCTAACTTGCAGGTTGGAATGCTCGCATTTTTGAGGCACTAAGTCTAGCCGGAGATCCCGGTAAATTGCCAAGAACGACGCCCTAGTGCGCGGCCGCGCGAAAGGCTTGGGCGCATTCCTCGCAGGGGCAGATGTTGCGGAGATGGTCGTAGCTGTAGATGCCTGTAGAGTGGCCGTCGGTGAAGCTGAACTGGATGGCGTAGTTCCCCACCTGTGTGGCGGCTTGAGCGCGTGGCTTGGGCTTGAACATGGCCAGCGCGGGAGATGGCTTGAGTGTCGAAGCCAACTCGGCGAGCGAGGCCTTCTTTTCCCGTGCGTCGTTACAGGTGGCGCAAGGACACTCCTCGCGCAAATAAGCGAACTCGTAGTGGCTGGCATGCCCGTCGGCCCAGGTGACGTCCACACCCGCGCCGCTCGAAACGTGGATCTTGACGCTCGTTGGTTTTTTTCGTGGGTCGAGGGGGGGCGGCATGGTTGGGTCCGCGATCAGCTCTTGGACTTGCCGGCGCAGCAATCGCCAGGCGGAATCGGATTTCCGTGCGGGCAAGTTTTCGGGTGCCCCAGGAAGGTGCAAATGCGCTGGTCCAGCTCCGGGCTGATGATGTGCTCGAATTTGCAGGCCTGGGTATGCGCCTCGGAATCGTCGACAGAAAAGGTGTCCTTAAAGAGGCGTTCGGCCAGGCGGTGACGGCGCACCACGTCGCGAGCGCGCTGGCTGCCCACGGGCGTCAGTTGTACTTCTCCGTTTTGCATTTGCACCAGATGAAGGTCGGACATGCGCGAGAGCATCCGCGTGGCGGGCTCCTCACTCACAACCGGCAGACTCCCCGCGGGGCCTGTGGCGTGGAGGTGCTCCGGCTGCGCCGGCTTCCCTTCTTCGCCGCACACCCAAATCTGCTCGAGGAGATGATCGAATCGGATTTCGTCGTCGGTGGAAACAGGTGTGCAACAGTCCGCCGTGTCGGCGAGCGGGCAATTCAACGGATGGCTCGGCCCATGCTGCGCTGTGTCGAAATGGAGATGGCCGTGCGCCAGCTCGATCCGGCGGTCAGCCTGGCGCGCGATGTCCGGGTCATGCGTCACCATCAGGATGGTGTGGCCGGCGTTGTGAAGTTCGCGGAAAATCTGAATGATGATGGCTTCGTTGGCTTCGTCGAGATTGCCGGTGGGCTCGTCGGCAAGAATAATCTTCGGCTGATTGATCAGCGCGCGCGCGATGGCCACGCGCTGCTGCTCGCCGCCGGAGAGTCGTGTGGGCAGATGAGTCAGCCGGTCTCCAAGGCCAACGCGCTTCAGCGCTTCTTCGGCCTGCTTTTCATCCGTCACGCTATGGAAATACTGCGCGAGCATCACGTTTTCCACCGCCGTGAGATATGGCACAAGGTGAAATTGCTGGAAGACGAAGCCCACTTTCTCCGCGCGGTAACGAACCAGCTCGTTTTCGCGAAGTTGCGAAAGGTCGACGCCATCAACCACCACATGTCCGGAAGTGAGCGTGTCCAGGCCGCCGAGAATATTGATAAGCGTCGTTTTCCCGGAGCCGGAAGGGCCCATGAGCGCGACCCATTCTCCGGTATTCACATCGAAGCTCACTCCACCGAGCGCGCGCAGCGGGCCGTATTGCTTGATCAAATTCTCGATGACCACTTGCTTCACCGCGGCTCGCGGTGGCGCTGGAGCGAGGGTACTCACGCTTCACCTCTGAAAACCGATGCCGGGCGGATGCTCGCCAGCCGCCGCAACGGAAACGCACTAAGAATCGCGACAATCACTGTTAATGCCACAGCTAGAGGATACACAATCAACCGCGGCCGCGCCGCCACGCCAAACACCGCTCTCCCCAAACCGATCGAAAGAAAAATCCCCGCCGCCGCACCAATAATGCCGCCCGCAAGTCCGAGCAGCGCCGCTTCCGCGAGAAAAAGCCGCAGCACCCGGCGCATCGAGCCGCCAATCGCCTTCATCAAGCCAACGTCCATCCTGCGTTCCATCGCCACGTTGGTCATCGCCGCCATCACGCACAGCCCGGTAAGCAACAGCACAATCGCCACGGTGGCCGTCAGCAGCCCGCTGATCCGGTTGTAAATTCTCGCCTCACCTTCTGTGAATTGCCGAATCGGGCGGACGTCAACATCGGGAAGCAGGCGTTGAAGATCCGCGATGTAGCTTTGAATTTCGCCGGGAGTGCCTGGAACGATCAGCTCGATCGCGCTGATGCGGCCAGGTAGATCCGTCAAACGTTGTGCCGCTCGCAATCCAATCTCAACACGGTCGTCTTCCGGTCCGCCGGTCTGGCGAAAGCTAGCGACGCGGCACCACTCGCGGCGGTCACCACTGGCTAATACGAGTTCCATGTCCTGCTGAAGGCCCATCTGTTTCGCGACTCGTGTACCTGCCACGCACACTTGTCCCTGCGATGGGGTTGGTCGATTCAGACTGGTCTCGGGAGTTGAAGAAAGCACTCGGCCGATAAGAAACGCAAGCGGATTGGACCCTGCGACAACCGCGGAGAGGGATTTGCCCAACTTTGGAACGGAAACGCCGGCAACCACGTAGAGAGTGGACGATACGGCGACGCGGCCGCTGGGGAGATTCACGGGTATCAAATTCGCGGTGGACTCGGGCAGAGTTTCTGAACCTGTCGTCGAAGAGCCTTTCGGAATGATTAGCACGTTAGGTCCGAAAGCACGAAATTCCGTAGTTAGGCGGCGCTTGGCGTCCACTTGAAGATTGAGTAGGGTAGCGGTGACTGCCGCGCCTGCGCCCAGGGCAAGCATCATGACGAACAGCCGCCCACGATTTGCGCCGAGCAGACGCCGGATGATGCGCCAGAACATTGCCCGATTGGTTGCGCGACGGTCGGCCATCATTCGCCTCGCAAGATCGGCGCCGGCTCGTACTGAGAAGCGCGCCGCAGTGGAAGAGCGCTGCCAAGAATGGTGACGCCGGCAGCGAGTGCAATGACTACAAGAAAGACAATCCACGATGGCTCGGGCGCCGCGCCAAAGATTTTCTCTCCAAGGAGGCGCGCCAAAACAATCCCCAGCGCGTAACCGGCTCCCCCGCCCACGAACGCGAGCAAAAGTTGTTCTGCCGCAAGCAGGAATCCAACCGTGCCGGAGCCCGCTCCCAACGCTTTCATCAAGCCGATTTCCGTGCGCCGCTCAATCACCGAAGCCGCGGAAGATGCTCCCACGGCGAGCGCGGCGGCAAGCAGCGCTGCTCCCGTAACCAGCCACAACAGCATGCGCACACGCGCGAGGACTTGGCCTTCTCCTTCAGCGACCTTGCGGATCACGCGCACATCTGTCCCCGGCAGTTCTTGCTGAATCTGAAACGCGATCGAGGAAATATACGGCGTGCAAAACCAGCGGTCATACTCGGCGGGTGTAAACGTCTTAGAATCGCGCTTCGCAAACGCATCTTCCGGCTTCGTCAGCGCACTTACATACAATTTGCGGTACTGACTCGGCCTCCCGGCAAGTTTCTGAGCGATGGCCAACGGAACAACGACAGCGTCATCCTCAGCCCCATCCGTATCCAAAATACCGGTCAGGCGTAACGCCATAGGGCGCGCTCCCGACTGCCAATCCACTGACGAATCCGCGTAGAGATAAATCGTATCGCCCATCTTTAGCTTGATACCCTGGGCAAAATTCGGCAGGCTTGACGCGAGTTTTCGTCCCAAGACACATTCATCGGCGTCATCCTTGAACCATTGCCCATCAACACGCCACCAAGGGTTGGTCTTGCCGATTCCGGTCACGAAGGTGCCGCCATCTGGAAGCGCGATAGTTTTAGCTGACCATGTACCGATTAGTCTTCTATCTGCGCGAATCGTAGGGAGCTCTTTAACCGGAATGGGATATATGGAAACGGCGACAGAGGTTTCCAATTGGGGCGCAAACGCAATGATGTTGTTGTGCCAGAAAATCGTTTTCAAGTTTGGCAGGTCCGCTTCCGGCAGATAAGCGCCCGCATTCACAGGCCGGTAATCCACGCCGCCAATCTCCAGCGGCAGCGAATCCGCTTGCGGCGTCACCACAAGATTCGCTCCCAGGCTCCGGAATTCCTTCGCCAGCCGGTCGCCCACATCCAACGATACGCTCAGCGCCGCCGTGACTACGCCCATGCCGAGAGCCAGCGCCGCCCCGGTGAGGAGCTTGTGGCGCGGGCGGCGTCCAAACGAATCGGCAACAATTCTTAGAAACATGGAATAAGGGACAGCCTTAGGGCGCGATCGTTCGCGCCCTACTGAGGAATCTCCTTTGCGGCTTGCGTCAACGATGAAATATCGATCACCAGTTCCCCGCCATCCACGCGCGACGGCACGCCGATGGGATTGCATCCGCCCTGATCGCCGATCGACGGAATGTAAATCGCCGAAGCGCAGTGCCGGCAAATCACGTTCTGTCCATCCTGCCGGTACCCCTCCGCGCCGCAGATGCGGCAGGCGTCCAGCGCCACTCCCCATCCATTCGGCTTTTTGATGATCATGAACCGCAGCGATTGCCTGCCCGCATTCACGGTGAAGAGATGCAGGCTGCCATCCTGCACTTCCCCAACCGGCACGCGCACGATGTCTCCCAGAGCGTTGATGGGATGGGCAGTGGGAGGCGCCGAGTTTGCTCGCGCATAAATGAAATCCGCCGTCAGCACCAGAATCACCGTGAGGGACGCGACTGCCGCCGCCATCATCCAGTTCCGCTGCCGGCGGCTTTGGGATTCCAGCAGCCGCATCTCCGCCTCATTCATCGTCCCCCGGGCGGTCTTGTCATGCTTAGCGGACTGCCACTCGCGCAATATCAACAGCGCGGCGGCTCCGAAAATGAACACAAAGAAGAACAGCTCGTTCCGGACAATCGGCCCCAGAATCGCCATTTCCGCCTTGCTCGAAGGCAGCCAGCGCGCTTCGCTCAGTTCATGTAGCCCGGTGAGCGCCAGTTGAAACGCGACGAGCAGGAGAATGACGCTCGTCGCCGCAAAAAACCGGTGCAGCGGAATCCGCAGCGTGCCCTTAAAGAAGAAGAGCCCCACCGCGACCGCCCCACCGATTCCCACAATCGTTCCAATCCATGTCTGCAACCCTGCGCTCGAAAGCTCCACGGCTCGCAGGATCAACGCCAGTTCCGCCCCCTCGCGCAATACCATCAGGAAAACAAAAAGAAAAATCCCCCAGCCCGCTGCCCTGCCGGCCTTCTCCGCGTAAACTTCCACCCTGGCCTCAATCTCTTTTTTCAGGTGGCGCGCAACGCGGTTCATCCATACGATCATCGTAACAACGAAGACCGAGGCGATAAGGAGCATCAGCCCTTCGAAGCCGTCTTCGCTGATGCGCCAGCGCTCCAGCGCAACCGCCACTCCCAGGCTGAGCGTGGCGGCGGCTGAGACGCCGTACCACGCGAAGCGTGACAGGTGTCCGCGCCCCGTACGGGAAAGATAGACCAGGACAATGCCGACGACGAGCGAAGCTTCAACGCCTTCACGAAGCGCGATAAGGAGAGCCGAGAACACGAAAACTCCAGTTGTAAGTCATTTGCATCTACCTTTTAAGTGTACCGCATGGAAGAACTTCCGTCAACCGGACCAGCTTGGTCCTATTTACCCTCCCGCCTTGGGTTATCCTATTTGATGCTTATGCGCCCCCTTCGCCTCACCGCCCGCATCCTCTCGTCGCTCGTACTTTGCTCACAGATTCCCATCCAGGCGCAAGCTCCCTCTCCGTCGCAGGCTGCGCCCACCACCATGCGCCCCGATCCCAAACGAGCGCAAAAAGCTGCCGAGCGAGGCGACAAGGCCGCAGCCGCGGGCCGTTTCGAGGAGGCGCTGACCGCCTACGAAGAGGCCGCGCATTGCGCCCCGCAGGATGCCGCCATCGTCGAACGCGGCGCTGCCTTGCGCTCAAGGCTGGTTCGCGCCTACGTGGAAGCCGCGGAACGTAATGCCTTGGCAGGACGCTTGACAGAAGCCACAGACGAATTGGCAGCCGCGCTCCGGATCGATCCTGGAAACACGATTGTCGAGGAGCGCCTCGGCCAACTGACAGCCATGGAGGACGCGCCCCGCGCAAAGTCCGCAGCCAAAATTTCCGGCTTGCCGCGGCTGCAACCGCAACCCGGAAGGCGCAAACTGGACCTTCGCGGCGATACCAAAACGGTCTATGAACAACTGGCCATTCTATTCGGCGTGAAGGCGTCTTTTGATCCGGACGTCGTTGCCAGGAACGTGCAACTGCGCGTGGATGACGTGGATTTTTACACGGGAATGTCTCTCCTGGGCGGACAGACTGGAACGTTTTGGCGCCCCTTGAATCCCACATTGCTCTTTGTCGCTCCGGACACGGCGGAGAAGCGGCGGCAGTATGGTTTGGAGGCGGAGCAGACATTTTCG
Source organism: Acidobacteria bacterium 13_2_20CM_2_57_6 (assembly GCA_001917435.1). Lineage (GTDB taxonomy): Bacteria > Acidobacteriota > Terriglobia > Acidiferrales > UBA7541 > Acidiferrum. The sequence goes on along the minus strand of MNEA01000009.1, from coordinate 12,353 downwards.
CTCTCCGCCGCGGTTGGCCCTGAAGATGTCACCGAGTTGCTGCGTATCCTCCGCGACATCACCGGTGGAACGCGCATCGATATCGACACGCGCAGCCGCACCATCACCATGCGCGACACGCCGGAGCGGCTCGCGCTTGCCGATGAACTCATCACGCAACTCGAACGCGCCCGCGGAGAAGTTATGCTGGAAATCGAACTCCTTGAAGTAGACCGCAATAAGGCGCGCGCTCTTGGGATTACACCTCCAGCTTCCGACCAGCTGATTTCCCTGAGTACCAACGACCTGAACAAGCTCAAGTCGTCGAGCAACCTGACCAACCTGCTCACCAACATCCAGCAAGTCTTCGCGGGAAAGGGATTCTCCAGCATTCCCCCGGTCGTCGCTGTAGGTGGCGGCCTCTCCACTTTTCTGCTGACGCTTCCGAGCGGCGCTGCCAACTTCTCCGACTCGCTTTCGCTAATACAAAGCGGGCGCCAGGTTCTGCTGCGCGCCCAGAACGGCAAACCCGCCAGTTTTTTTGTTGGCGATCGCTTTCCGATTACGCTCAGCCTGCTCTCTGGAAGCTTGGGAAACGCGGCCGCATTGACGGGAGTACCGCCATCCACGGTTTTCCCGGAGACCAGCTTCACTGTTGGGGCCAACCCTTCCGCATTGGTTGCCAATAACTTCACCGGCGGCACTTTGCCCGATTTGGCCGTGGTTTTTGATGATCCCAAGGCCGACACATTTGCCATTTTGCAGAATCACGACAACGGGAACTTTGTTCAAGTGACGCCATCGCCGATCACGCTCGGAACGAGCGAAACGGGACAAGTCGCCATTGGCACAGGGGTTTTTCGCACCGACCTTACAAAATTTCCCACGACGCAGCCACCGGATGTGGTCCTGGTAAATTCCACTTCGAACAATGTTTCCGTTTTATTGGGGAACGTCGACGCCAACGGCAAAGCCAACGGACTTTTTACCGAGGCGCCCGGCTCTCCTTTTGCTGTTGGGAATAATCCAAGGTCCGTGGTCGTTGCGGATTTCAACGGCGACGGATTCCTGGACTTCGCGATCGCTAATCAAGGCGACAATTCCATCTCTCTTTTCCGGGGACATGGAGACGGCACCTTTACGGAATTCCCGGGCTCTCCATTCAAGCTGACCAATACCACGACGATTTCAGAGACCGCTCCCGTCGCCATGGTCAGCGCGAATTTTCGCAACCGCACCAATACCGTCAATAACGCTGCTGAACAGGACCTTGCCGTCGTCAATCAAGGGTCGAACAATCTTGCCATTCTACTTAGCTCCGTCGATCAGAACCTGAATGTCACTTTTACCGAAGCGCCAAATTCGCCGGTCACCCTGGGAACCACCCCCGTGGCGATCGCTGCGGGAGACTTGAACGCTGATGGCGTCTCCGACCTCGCCGTCGTGAACCAGGGTAGCGCCACCGTCTCGGTCTTGCTGGGGAGCAGCAACCTGGACGGCACCTTCACGGAAGCGACGGGCTCTCCTCTGCCAACGTCACCGACTCCTGCTGGAATTGTGATCGCCAATTTTGCGAATGGCACGGTCCCGGACATCGCGGTAACGAACAAGGGTTCCGCCACGCTCGGGGTTTATCTCGGTCAGGGACAAGGCACCTTTGCGTCGCGCATCGAGCTCAACACTCCGACAGGGCCCACGGCTCTGATCGCCTCCGCATTAACCACGAGTGGGCTTCCCGACGTCGCCTTGGTTTCCCAGGATTCCGCCGCCACCAATGGCGTTGTAACCATCATTCAGGATTCCACGAATTTCGCCAACAGTTCGACGGTTGGCGTCGCCCAGACGCCCTATCCAGCCTCAGAATATGTCGATCTAGGCGTGAAGATTAAAGCGACTCCTACGCTTCATGCCAATAATGAAGTAACACTGCTGCTCGAGTTCGAAATACGCGCCCTGTCGGGCTCAAGCGTAAACGGCATTCCCATCATTTCCAATCGCACCTTGACGCAAACCGTCCGCGTCAAACAGGACGAGCCGACCGTGATTGGCGGGCTCACCGATGTGGAAGAAACCCACTCCATCACCGGCTTGCCGGGCTTCGCTAATCTCCCCATCGCGGGATATGTGTTTGGCGCGCGGAAGAATTCGGATCAAAACACGGAACTTTTGATTCTCGTCACCCCGCGAAAACTACGCCTGGCGGATCATCTCACGCGGACGATTTTCGCCGGTCGCGGCGATACCCCCGGCCGCGGAGCCGCCACTCCCGGAACTCTGCAATCGCCTGCGCCGCCGCCTCAACAGTAAGCCTGAGAACGACGATCCGCAGCTCTGGGTGTCTTGCTAATCCGAATTCTGGCAGGAAAGATTCCGCACTCTTACAGGATGAGTTACGGCAGAGCTTCGAACACCACGATGGGCTGGTAAGTCCGGGGCACGACGGCTTCGGCAATGGCGATCAGCTTGTCCTGCTGGCTGAACACGCGCAGCCGTGGCGGCTTCTGCTCGCCGCCATCGAGCTGCGTCGTCGCCCCAGGGGGCGGCTGGACGCGGCCCGGCTGAAGTTGCGCGATCATGATGTTGAACTTCGTGCCATGGCGCACGCGCTTTTCGACCACCGGCAAGACATTCACGCGCGGAAAATTCGTCAACAAACTTTCGAGGGGGATCAGGCAATCGGTGAATTTTCCGGCCTGTTTGGCCTCGGCGAGTTCCTCGAGCGTGATTGCCTGTTCCAGTGAAAACTCTCCCACCGCGGTGCGCGTAATTTCCGCCAGGTGCGCGCCGCTTCCGAGCTTCTGTCCCATTTCGTGCGCCAGTGAACGGATGTACGTGCCGGAGGAGCACTCAATGACAAAGCGCGCGATGTTGCCGTCGATCTCCTTAAGTTTGTACTCGTAAATCTCAACTTCGACAGGTTTCAACTCTACGGTTTGCTTTTTCCGCGCCAGTTCATATGCAGGGCGCCCTTTCACTTTTTTCGCAGAAAACGACGGCGGCATCTGCTCGAAACGCCCGATACGCTCCGCCGCAAACTTTTCGACCGTTGCCGCGTCCAGCGCCGGCGCCGCGTCCAGCCCCTGCGCTTCGCCATCGGAATCATAAGTATTCGTCGCGAAGCCAAAGCGGAATCCCGCCTCATATCGTTTTCGGCGCCCGGCATAAAATTGCACCAGCCGCGTGGCCCGGCCAAGCAGCAGCACAAGAACGCCGGTGGCCAGCGGATCGAGCGTACCCAAATGTCCGATTTGCCGGAAGCCCGCTAGGTGGCGCACGGCATCGACCACATCGTGCGACGTTTTCCCTTTCGGCTTATTGATGACGAGTGCGCCGTCGTTCGGCGCCGGTTGTGGTTGTCGTGTCATTCTCGCAGTGAAATCATCTTGCTTGCGACCAGGCACCAAAGACGGAATACTCACGGCGCGGGCGGATTGTCCTTTTTCATTTCCTTCAACAGCCGCTCGATGCGCTCCACGTGCTCCTGCGAAAGGTCCAGAATGAAATGCAGTTCCGGCACGCGCCGGAGCTGCAGCCGCTCGACCAGCTCACGCCGAATGTAACCTGAAGCGTGTTCTAGTGCCTTGATCGCGTCCGTTTGCTCCTTGTTCGTCCCCTTGACGTTGATAAACACGCGCGCGTGTTTCATGTCCGGCTGGACGCGCACTTCGCTGGCCACTACGCTGACTTCCAGGCGCGGGTCTTTCAGTTCGCCCGCCAGCATGGCATTGATTTCGTGCGCGATCTCCTCGCCCACGCGTTCGTGCCTGTGATTCGCTGGACTCATTTGAGTTCCTGAAACATTTTCAAACAATCTCGACCGCTTGATTAATCAAGATCGAACCGAGGATGCGGTCTGCCTCGTCCAAAACTTTCTGCAGCACTTCCCTCAAGTGCTTCTCTTCATTCGAAATGGTCACAATTCCGACCACTGACCTCTGCCACGTGTCGTGATGCTCCATCTCGGCCACGGCCACGTTGAAATCACGCCGCAGCTTATCCTTCAAGCTCCGCAGCACCTGCCGCTTGTCCTTCAGCGATTGTGCATCCGGGATGTGCAGCTCGAGGGTAAGCAAACCAACTGGCATGAGCAGCTCCGGGGGACAGCTTGGCGGATTATCTCTTGCCGGCGGGGGCGCTGGCCTGTCCGGCGGCTTCCGCGGCGCTCATCTTGGTAACGCTGAAGCATTCCAGTACATCGCCGACCTTGATGTCGTTGAAATTGGCTACGCCCGCGCCGCATTCAAAACCGGTGCGCACTTCGCTGGCGTCATCCTTGAATCGCTTCAAGGAATTCAGCTTCGACGTGTAAATCACCGCCCCGTCGCGCAGCACGCGGACTTGCGCGTCGCGCTTCAGGATGCCGTCGACCACGTAACAGCCCGCAATCGTTCCCGCGCCTTTGACGCGGAATGTGTTGCGTACTTCCGCGCGGCCCAGGTACGTTTCCGTGACCACCGGCTCAAGCAGGCCTTCCATAGCTTTCTTAATCTCGTCGGAAACTTCGTAGATGATGTTGTGCGTGCGGATGTCCACATGTTCCTGTTGGGCCAGGTCCAGCGCCTTGCGGTCTGGCCGCACGCCAAATGCAATCACGATCGCGCCGGACGCGGAAGCCAGCAGCACGTCATTCTCCGTGACCGCGCCCACGCCTGAACCGATAATCTTCAGCTTCACCTGGTCGGTCGACAGTTTCGGCAGCATTTCGCTCAGCACTTCCACGGAGCCTTGCACGTCGCCCTTGATCACAATCCCCAATTCCTTGACGTCGCCGGCCTTCAATTGCTCATGGAGTTGATCTAGCGTGATGCGCGAACCGCTGATCCGCGCCATCGCGGCGTCGCGCTGCTTGTTCTGGCGGTATTCGACGATGTGCCGCGCTTTCGCTTCGTCAGTAACTTGGAATAGGTCGCCCGCATCCGGCACACCTTGCAAACCGAGCACTTCGACAGGAGTCGAGGGCGGCGCGTCATTCACCACCCGCCCGCGATCATCGAACATCGCGCGCACCTTGCCGAAAACGGAACCGCAGATGAAAAAGTCGCCCGCTTTCAGTGTGCCGTTTTGCACCAGGATCGTTGCCACTGGGCCGCGTCCTTTGTCCACGCGCGATTCGAGCACGGTGCCCGTCGCCGGAGCGTCGGGATTGGCTTTCAGCTCGCGCAGATCCGCCACCAGCAAAATCGTTTCGAGCAGCTTCTCGATGCCAATTTTCTTTTTCGCGGATACTTCCACGAACTCCGTGTCACCGCCCCATTCCGCCGGCATCAGGCTGTTTTCCGTGAGTTGCCGCTTTACGCGCTCCAGTTGCGCTTCCGGCTTATCGATCTTGTTGATGGCCACGATGATGGGCACCTTCGCCGCTCTGGCGTGATCGATGGCCTCTTTCGTTTGCGGCATGACGCCGTCATCGGCCGCCACGACCAGCACCACAATGTCGGTGACCTTCGCGCCTCTTGCGCGCATGCGCGTGAACGCTTCGTGACCCGGCGTATCGACGAACACCACGGCGCGGTCATTCACAACCACCTTGTACGCGCCGATGTGTTGTGTGATGCCGCCGGCCTCGCCCGTGGCCACATCCGCCTCGCGAATCGCGTCCAGCAAGCTCGTCTTGCCGTGATCGACGTGCCCCATTACCGTCACTACCGGCGGCCGCGGCTTCAAACTTTCCTTGGTCTCTTCCTTCGCAACTTCCAGCACCATCTCTTCTTCCAGAGAGACGACGTTCACCACGCCGCTGAACGCTTCAGCAAGCGTCGTGGCCGTCGGCACATCCAGCGCCTGGTTGATGCTGGCAAAAACGCCGCGATCGAGCAGGTTCTTGAGAAGATCTTTCGCGCGCACATCCAGCTTTTCAGCAAGTTCGCGAATCGTGATGCCTTCGGTAATCGTCACATCCCGCGGCGGGCGGGGCTCCGGCGGGGCGATAACCGCAGCGGCCGCGCTTCGGCCGGCCCCCGGACGCTGCCGCGTCGGATGCAGTTTGCGCTCACCTTCTTGCTCGCGCTTGTCCAAAACGGGGCGCTGGCGCTGGGGCGGTTTTCGCGTATAGAGCGGCTTGCCCGGCTCCGCCTTGGGAGGCAATTTCTCTGGAAACGGCGGCAGCATTCCCGGACGCCCGGGCGCACGCGGGCCGGGCCGTGTGCCTGTCGGCATCGGACCGCGGCGTTGCTCAAATGGACGGGGTTGCGGTCCACCAGGACCGCCAGGGGCCCCCGATCGCGGGGTGAATGGCCGTCCCTGGCCCGGTTGCTGCGGACGCATGGGCTGTCCGGGACGTGGTCCGCTGGGGCGCGATTCTCGGCCCGTGTCAGGAAGTGGTCCGCGATTGCCCGTTGGCCCCGAAGGCATTGGACCGCGATTTCCTGTGGGTAATGGCCGAGCGGGCGCTCCCGGTCTTGCCACACCGCCGGGGCGTCCAGGAACGGCCCCAGGCGCGGCAGCTGCAGGACGATTGCCGGAGGGTTGTGTGCCGGACGGGGTTGCCGGCCGCGCGGGCGCCGAGGGCCGTGCCCCCGCTGGCGTTGCTGGCGCTCCAGCCGGGGCCGGACGAATCGGAATTGGCTTTGGCGCAGCCGCGGCGGGCGCAGCCGGTTTCTCGGCCGGCGGCAGTACTGCAGGAGCGGGTGTAGGTGTTAGAGCCTTGGGTGCGGCTGGAGCAGTCGCCGTTGGCGCTGCCGGTGCGCTTGGCTTTGCCGCCGGCGCCGCTGGAGATGCAGGCGCGCTCGGTTTCACTGCTGCCGGGGCTACACTCGCTTGTGGAGGCGCCACGGGCGTTGCAGGTCTCAACCGTGCAGCCTTCGCAGCTGCTTCCTTGGCTTCTTTTTCCGCTTTGGCAGCTGCTTCCGCTTGGGCTTCCTCTTCGGCGGCACCCATAATCTTTTTGCGCACCTTCTCCGCAACGTCCGCAGGAATCGAGCTCGAGTGCGTCTTCTTTTCCGTGACGCCGTACCCGGGCAATAGGTCAATGATGGCTTTGGCCTTGACCTCGAGTTCGCGGGCCAGCTCGTTGATTCGGACTTGATTTGCGTCGGTCATGCGCTCCGTTCTTGACTACGACTTCGCCTCTTCCGCCTTCGCGGCATCGCCTTCATTGTCGGCGGGCCTGGCTTCCGCCGCCGTCTCCTCTGGTGCCGTCTCCGCAGGAGCTTCTTCAACCGTATCTGGCGCCTCTGAATTCTCCGCTGTCTCCGCTGTCGCACCCTCCGCCGCAGCTGCTTCGCCTGTCGCGGCAGCCGCTTCGCTACCGCTTTCGTAAAAGCGGTTCACCGCCTGATAAATCTTGTCCACCATCTTTTCGCCAATGCCCGGTATTTCCATCAGCTGCTCCGGCGTCATGCCCGCAAGCTTCTCGACGGAATTAATCCCCGCCGCTTCAATCTTCTCGATGGTCTTCGCCCCCACGCCCGCCAGCGAAGTCAACGGCGTCGCCGGAGCGGTCAACGCGGTCATTTGCTCCTCGATTTCCTGGCGCTTCTCTTCCTCGCTCTTGATGTCGATGTCCCAGCCAATCAGCTTGCTCGCCAGGCGGACGTTCTGTCCCTTTTTGCCGATGGCCAGCGAAAGCTGTGAATCCTCGACGATCACTTCGAGCTTCTTCGTTTCGGGATCGACAATCTGCACGCGCGTCACTTTCGCCGGGCTCAGCGCTTTTTGCGCGAACGCCACGGTCTCTTCGTTGTACGGGATAATGTCGATTTTTTCTCCGCGCAGCTCGCGAATAATCGACTGCACGCGCATGCCTTTCATCCCCACGCACGCGCCCACGGGATCGACGTCTTTGTCGCGGCTCGCCACCGCCACTTTCGTTCGCTCGCCCGCTTCCCGCGCCGCAAATCGAATCTGCACCGTGCCGTCGTAAATTTCCGGCACTTCCATCTCGAACAAACGCTGCACCAGGCTGGCATCCGCGCGCGATACGATGACCTGCGGCCCCTTCGCCGCGCGATCCACCATCTTGATCACCACGCGCAGCCGCTCGCCGATGTTGTATGTCTCCAGCTTCGATTGTTCGCGCTTCGGCAGCCGCGCTTCCGTCCGTCCCATGTCCACGATCAGGTCCGGCCCTTCGGCGCGCTTCACGATCACCGTCACCAGCTCACCCACGCGGGTGTGATACTCGTTGTAAATCGTGTCGCGCTCGGCTTCGCGCACTTTCTGCAGAATCACTTGCTTGGCTGTCTGCGCCGCAATCCGTCCCAGCACGTCCGTCGGCTTTGCCGCCACAATCTCCGTGCCGACTTCCGCCTCGGGATTTTTCTTCTTCGCTTCTGCCAGCGTAATTTCCTTTTTCGGGTCAGCCACTTCCTCAACCACCGTGTACACCGAATACACGTCCACCTGCCCGGTTTCCGGGTTGAACTTCGCCCGCAGATCCTCTTCCGTCTTGTAAAACTTTCGCGCCGCCACCACCATCGCGTCTTCGATCGCCGAGACCACCACTTCCGGCTCGATGTGTTTCTCGCGGCTCAGCATCTCAATCTGTTGATAGAGCAAATTCGCCATGTCTTGTTCCTGAATTCTCGTTGAGCCACATCCCGCAATTTCAACTCACAATTCTCTGCGGTTTTCCTTCTCTGTGGTCTCTGTATTCTCCGTGTCCTCGGTGTTAAATTCTTCTCTGCGCTCCTCAGCGTACTCTGCGTCTCTGCGTTATCTTTTCCTGCTCTTTCCCCTCTAAAACTCCACCACCAAATTCGCCTTCCGGATCGCCTCCAGCGGCACCTCGACCGTCCGCGCTTCTTTGCCCTTCAGTTCCATGCGAACTTTCCCGTCCGCAAATCCCGCCAGTCGTCCTTCAAAAAACTTCGCTTCCCCCACCGGCTCGCTGGTGGAAATCTTCGCCAGCCGCCCTTTGAAGCGCTCAAAATCCGCCGCCTTCTTCAGCGCCCGGTCCAATCCCGGCGAACTCACTTCCAAAACGTAGCCTGGGCCGGGAATCAGATCCTCCACGTCGAGGATCAAGCTCAATTGCTGGCTGACCCGCTCGCAGTCGGAGTGGCTAATTTTGGGGTAAGGGTCATGTACAACTTCCGCCGCCCCCCCTTGCCCTGAGTCCTCCCGAAGGAACGTCCCTGCCGCGTCGCTCATCACCGCTGCGGGCTTCGCGATCCGATCGATGTACACCCGCAGGAACCGCTGCTTGCCGACTTTCCATTCGACATCAAAAAAAGTGGGCTCGCGCCCACTCATCCGTTCGACCCGCTTCAGAGCGAAATCTGAGTATATTCCCCCTGCACGGCAAAAGCAAGATACGCCCCAGGTACCCCAGGTAGTGGGTCAGTTTGAATTTTCTTAATCGTGACAATAGGGGTCAAAATTCAAACTGACCCGCTACCGTCCCCGGCCCGGGAACGCCATTCTCCCGAATGGCGCTTCTCCGCATCTTTACTCCTGCCTATGTAGGGGCACGATACATCGTGTCCTTCCCCTCCTCGTAGCTTTGAGCTTCCCTCGGTTTGTAGAGCGCGCCTGCCGTTTACCCCGATCGGGTCGGGATCGCGCCCTTCCTCCTTGGTAGCGCCGGGCTTCAGCCCCATCTTGACCCCGTTGTAGTGGCCGGCCTTTCGCGCCTTTTGTGCGTTCCTTGCATCCCGGTGGTTTCTACAGCCGTGTCCCACCTGCCCCGACCGTCGGCTTAAAACCCTTTACCGGTTACAGCAGGTGCAAATCGGTCCGCCGGAAATCTTCGCCCTTGGCAAGCAGCGGCTCGCTGGACGCTTTCGTTAGGGCATAGGCAAAACAATCTCCAAAATTCAGAGCCGCGGCATGATGGCCTTTCCCGAATTTTCGCCACGCAAAGCGCGCAATGGAAAACTGCTCCTCATCAACTGCAACAATTTCGATTTTTGTCCTGTGCAGGAACAGGTCAAATTCTCGGCCTGCCGCTTCGCCGCGGCGCGATTCCACAACGATGGCCGTCTCCAAAGCGTTTGCAGCCGACAACAAACGAGTTTCAGATTCGCTGAGCAGCCGGAGAAACTTCCCTCGTTCCGGCTCCCCCAGCAGGATTGCTAGCACAGCCGACGTATCAATCACCACGGGAACTGCCATTCTTGGGTAAGCTCGCCGGAATACCGTCCTCATCGTAGCCTAGGATTTCATCCTCGGTCCGTTCGTCGACAGTTGGCAATGCGTCCATGCGCTGGAGGATGTCCTCGACTTGCTCGGGAAGTCCCCTCGCATGCCTCCGTCCCCGCACGCGCTGTAGTCGGTCCTGCAAAGACTTTTTTATGACTTCTGTGATGGTCTCCCCTGTCTCTTTGGAAAGTTCCCGCGCTAACTGTTCGGTTTCCACGTTCTTAATGCTGATCGGCATGTGATTCGCTCTCTATTCCTTGTTCGCATCCCCGCTCATCATTTGCGTCGTTTGTATCCCTGATGTCTTTGCAGGACGTGCATTTTACGTCCCGGATGGCTTTGCGGGACGGAGCGCAATGATCGAAGGTTCCGACCTTGTCGGAAGGAATCTCTCTTCTTCTCCCAGCCACCCAATGCATAAAGGCAGTTTAGCACCTCCCACAGGAAGATTCTATACTTTTGTATAGATTCTATTCATACTCTGCATCGGGAATCCGCGCCATAACGCCCCCGTGCCCTCGCTCGGCCGTCTTGGAACGCCATTCTCCTGAATGCGTTTCTCCCGGCATCCTGCCCATGCCCACGTAGGGGCACGATACATCGTGCCCTTCCCCTTCTCGTAGCGTTGGGTTCCCTCGGTTTTTGGAGCGCGCCTGCCGTTTACCGAGCGTTCGTGCAAGCACGTGTGCTCTGCCCGAATCGCAAATCGCGAACTTCCTCTTGAAAAATTCGCAAATTGCGAATTCAATGGTTTACGAGACCGCTCTTGCACGTCATCGGCCGCAAGAAGCTTTTGCAAGCCGTAAGCGTGCACTCTGAACTCGCCGGCCCTCTGGACGTTTGGTATCGCATCGCCAAGAAAACGCGATGGAGCAGCCTGATGGAAATCCGGCAAGTGCTCCCTTCGGCGGATGCCGTGGGCAGATTTACCGTGTTGAACATCAAAGGAAATGCCTTCCGGCTCATCACGGAAATCAACTACTGCACTGGCTTTAGTGGGTCGGAGCTTCAGCTCCGACATTAAGAGCAGGCCTCCACTGGGCTTCAGCCCCTGAAGAAAGCCCCTTATAGCTTGGTCCTTGCGTATGTTTCGCCGGCCCCGAACAAGCCAGAGGCCTTTGCCAACGCTTCCCCTTCGACCTTCAACTGTCGACTGTCAAACGCATCTCGTGGAAAGGGGGCGCCGTGCTGACTGAACGCCTACTGACGCACGGCGGGAGCTCGCATGGCTTCATTCATGTCGCTATTGATTTGTTTGCAGGAGTCGCGCTGGCCTTGATAGCAGTGCTGGAGGTCGTCAAGATAATTTTGGAGAAGTTTTGCGCGGGTCTTGCTCAGGCCTTTTCGGTAGGCCTCGTCCAAGGCGGCTTTGGCTTTCTGTTCGGAAGCCCTGTCAGGATGTTCGCCGAACTGCTCGATCGCCGTGTACGCGCTCCAATAGTTCTCGTCCTGCAGGTTGCGCTGTCGCTTCACTTGCTGGTTCAGCGTGTAAACCAGGAGGTAGTTGGTCCCCAGGACAAACACCGTCCCCGCGATCCCCAGAATTATGAGCCGTTTGAACACTCTGACGAGCCCACCCCATCTCTAGAGTTTATCTTAGCGGATTTTTCACCCTCGCAAGCGCCGCGGCAGCGCCGCGATGTTCATGAGTACCTACTTTCCGCCGGCCCGGCTGCGCCGCAAGCGCGCCGATGGGCCGCGAGGGCAGATAACGGGCTGACCATTTACTGGACCTTCTGCCAGTTTCCTGCAGCGGAGCCGGGTTGTAACTTGATGCTGTCCCAGTCCAAGGTGAGGCTATGAGGGAAATCACCGCATGGATGCAAAGCAATTGGTATGAGCTAGGAAACCTCTTTGCTGAGTTTGTCTTCCTGGCCGTGGGTATCTGGTTCGCGCGAAAAGTTCTGCGCACACTCAGGGCGTCCCAGGAACAGGTCGGGACGCTGATAAAGCTGACGGTCGCCGGTACGATCCCCGAGCGGCAGTCAACAAATACCGCCGCGGAACGTTCGTTCGTAACCGGGAGCCCGTACTGGATTACGCCGTCCGACGCGCCTCCTGCTGACCAATCCAGGCCATTAGATGACGGTCCGAGCCGCTTCTCGGCTGCCGGGCACAGCATCGTGGCGTGGTTGAATACGCCGATGAGCAGCGGCAGCGGCTCCAATCCGTTGCGCAAAGCGATCCGGTGGCTGCAGTCCCCCGCAGGAAGCTAACCGGGGTTGACCCGGAGTTAGTCGAGCCGGAGCTAGCTACTTTCCTGCGCAAAAATGAGGCCCGAAGTGGCCAGTTTG
>MNEA01000049.1 GCA_001917435.1 Acidobacteria bacterium 13_2_20CM_2_57_6 | reverse complement strand
TTGGAGCCAAAGTCCGAGTTATGGGCAATATTTCTATAATGGCTCACACCGACACGCGTCTCAACGATCAGGCTTGGGGAGAACACATGCGTATGATTGAGAGCTCCGCTTTGGACGTGTTGTTCACCCGTGCCCTGGAAACCTCCGCCCTTGGGGCCTCCGGCTAAGCCAAAGATCGGCTGATCGTTGAGGCTTTGCACTGCCCGGCTAAACCTGAAAGCGAAACGGTCGTTATCCTTGCGGTTGAAATCAAATTTGGTGTCGAATGCCGTTGTGTTTTTCAGGAAGCGCGTGTTTTGTTGATAGTTGTTGCTGAGGCCCGGGTTCGTTACATTGGTGTGCGGAACGAGCGCAAGAATTTTCAGCGCCAGCGGGCTGAAGCGGCTCGCAGGGATAGTATTGTTGGGGAATGGCGTTCTATTGGCGGGCGCCACAGGAATTGGTTTTCCACTGGCATCAAGCGCCAGGGTCGCGTGCGTGGCATCTGTAGTTTGGTAGGGATCATAGATCGTGGTCCCGCCTGCGCCCAGATTTCCGCTGCGGAAGTCATCGCGCGGTACCGCCAGAATGTCAAACTTTCCGCGTGAATCGTCAATCCGCAGGAAATCGCCGAAGAAAAAAAGCTTGTTTCGCAAGATGGGCCCGCCCACATTGCCGCCATAGTAGTTGTAAGTGGTCGGCGCTTTGGCTAGGGTTTGAAAGAAAGGCTTGGCTGCCAGGGCACTGATCCGGTTGAACTCGTAGGCCGCGCCATGGTAGTCGTTTGTGCCCGACTTCAAAATGACGTTGGTGACGGCCCCACCGGCGCGTCCGAACTCGGCTGTGTAGTTGCTGGTGCCTACGTCGACCGTTTGAATGGCCTCTGCGGGAGGGATGTAGATTTGCAGCAGGCCCGTGCGCTCATTGTCATCCACGCCTTCGATCTGCAGGTTGTTGAACAGGCGAGCTTGGCCGTTCACTTCCGTCGACAAGCTGTCTTGCGCATTGAAGAACTCAGAATGCACTCTATGTGCGCGAGTAGCTCCCGGCACCAGATTCAACAGATTCTGGAAATTGCGATTATTTCCCAGCGGAAGATCGACCACTTGCCTGCTTTCAATCTTGGCGCCGACATCGGCTCGGTCCGTTTGGAGTATCGGAGTTTCAGCATTCACCACCACGCTTTCGGTTATGGCTCCCGGCTCAAGCGTAAGGTTCACGCGCGTGTCTGTGTTCACAACTACATCCACTGCGGATCGCACTGCTTTCTTGAATCCTTGTTTCTCGGTAGCGACTTCATATTGACCTGGGGGAAGATCGGCAAATGCATAATTCCCGCTATCATTAGTCGTCGTGCTACGGCTAAGACCCGTCTTCATTTCTGTAGCCGTGACCCTTGCCTCCGCCACCGCCGCTCCGCTGGCATCCATCACCGTGCCGAGCAGCGTCGCGTTGACCGCCTGCCCCATGGCTGGCGCGGAAAAGCCTAGAAGCATCGTCCCGAGCAGAACAGCCACGCCAAGTTGCCACAACTTGAACAGGCCGGTTATGGCCGGTGCCGCAAATTCTTCAGTCTGGATTGCATGAGATCTATTCCCGCTATGAATCCAAGAGGAAGACAAACCAAACAGTTTTTTCATGACCTCACCCCACTGAGAAGACTCCAACCCCGGTGCAAAGAGGACAACAAACCCTGGAACTGGTTCCACACCCTAACTGACCGAAAACGCCATGTCAAGCCCGATTCTCACGAAACCAATATCTTGCATCGGTTTTCTTGCTTCTTGCTACCACCGCAGATTCCCTAGCCAGCCTGTAGATACGCTCATCCTTTCCGTGTGCTAGACTTACGGCGGTGACCAGGGGTCGAGGATCCCCCCAGAACCGCGCAAGGTGCCAAAGCGCAAAAAGGCCTCAGTCATGGAAGCAGTTCCAAGGAAAACGACGATTCGAGAGGTCGCCCAGGCCGCTTCCGTCGGCATAGGAACGATTTCTCGCGTGTTAAATTCCAGCTCCCAGGTGAGCCGGGAAACGCGCGCGCGAGTTCTGGAGGCCATCCGGCGACTGGGATTCCGCCCCAACGCGCAGGCGCGCCGGATTCTTAAGCGCCGCGCGGAAATGGTTTGCTTTCTCCTGAGCAACCGCGATTTTCTCCATCCCTTTCACGCGCGCATCCTGCAAGGCGTCGAATCGTACGCCAGCGGCTTGAAGCAGCACGTTCTATTCGCTGCGCTGCATTACTCCCCCAGGACGCCTCCCGACAGGATTGACCTCCCGCCCGTTCTTCAGGAGCACGGCTTGATTGACGGTCTCATTCTGGCGGGGACGATTTACCCGAACCTGCTTCGCAGGATCGAATCCATCCATATGCCCTTCGTGGCCTTCAGCAATAATGTGGTTGGAATGGGCGACGAGGAGCAATTCGACCAGGTAGGCTTCGATGATTTCAATGGGACGCTTCATGCCACGCGCTATCTGATCGGCAAAGGGCACCGCCACATTGTCTTCGCCGCAGATGTCTCCTACCCTTGGCTTTGGCGGCGGTTTGAAGGCTACCGGCAAGCAATGCGCGAAAACAAACTAAAACACGTCTTGATCACTTCGCGAAATCCTCAGAGCTTCGTCGATTTCGGTCAAAAGAGCGCAGGGCGAATCCTGTCGCGCCAGCCGCGGCCCACCGCTGCTGTTGCCGGCAACGATGAAATTGCTTATGGGCTTTGGCGGGCGCTGCGCCGGCAGGGATTGAAAGTGCCGGACGATATCAGTCTGGTGGGCTTCGACGATCGTGAAGAGGCCGTTCTCATGGACCCGCCGCTTTCGACCGTCCACGTCGACAAAGAGGAGATCGGCGAAACCTGCATGAAGATGCTTCTTGAGCGGCTCCATCATCCGCGAATGACCTTCAGCCAGCGCATCCTGCCCACGGAATTCGTCATTCGTGGTACAGTCCGCCAACTGTGAGTGTGACGCATTCTATGACTGCCAGAGAATCGATCATAGGCGCCGGTGCGTGAACCGCCGTGTGCCGTTCGCGTACTCAGCCACAACGTGGTCTTTGCCAAAAAGTTTGTATTTGTACGTCGTGAGCCCTTCGAGCCCCACGGGTCCGCGGGCGTGAAATTTGTTCGTGCTGATGCCCAGCTCGGCGCCGAGACCATAGCGGAAACCGTCTGCAAATCGCGTCGAAGCATTGTGATAAACGCCCGCGGCATCCACTTCTTCCATGAAATGCTTCGCGGCGCGCGCGTCTTCCGTAACGATCGTCTCCGTGTGGCCCGATCCGTAACGATGAATGTGCAGAATAGCGTCTTCCGTGTTCGCGACAATCTTGATCGACAGAATGAGGTCGCCGTATTCCGTCGCCCAATCGCTCTCGTTGGCAGGCACGATATCTGCCCTGCCCAGCAGAGCGATAGTTTTCGCACACCCGCGTATTTCCACTCCCGCCTCGGACAATTTCGAAACCATCCTCGGCAAGAAATTGCCAGCGATGTCCTGGTGGACCAGCAGCGTTTCTGCGGCGTTGCATGCCGCCGGGTACTGCACCTTGGAATCAAAGGTAATTCGCACGCCTTTCTCAATGTCCGCAGCCCGGTCCACGTAGACATGGCACACTCCTTCGCCATGCCCGAGAACGGGAATACGGCTGTGCTCGGCTACAAATTCAACCAGCTCGCGTGACCCTCTTGGAATAATGAGGTCCACATCGCGATCGAGCGCAAGCAATTCCATTACGTCAGCGCGCGTGTGCAGCAAGCAGATCGAATCTGGCGGGACTTCCTCAAACCGAGGCAGGCAATTGCGCCAGATTTGCACCAGGACCTCGTTTGTGCGCGCCGCTTCAGAACCACCCTTGAGAAGGATGCCGTTTCCAGATTTCAGCGCCAGAGAAGCCACCTGTGGCACAACATCGGGCCGCGATTCGAAAACTATGCCGATAACCCCGAGTGGACACGATTCTTTGAGGAGCACGAGTCCCTCATCCAGTTCCGTGGATGAGAGCTTCCGGTGGAGAGGATCAGCGAGGCGTGCCACGTCCCGCACACGGGCAGCCATTTCTTTGATTCCATGCTCGCTGATTCGCAGGCGCGCGAACATAGCGGCGGACATCGTGCCTGTGGCGACGGTAGGTTGCGCGGCAAGACAATCCTTTGCATTAGCATCAAGGATTTCTGACCCATGGTCCTCGATTGCCGCGGCCGCCGCTGCCAGTATTTCATTGCGGCGCTCATTCGAAAGCCGCGCCAGCACTCGAGCGGCCACCCGTACCCGGCTCGCCATCTCCGCCACACTTGTCTCTGGCTGTGTTCTTGTGACGCTCATTGTGAATGTCGCAGCAAGACAATGTTATCGCGCCGAACGAGAATGCGCGAAGCCGCAACGCCCCGCTCCTTAACGGAATGAACTCTTTTCCCTGCCACTTCTTCCTGCGCCTGTGCGCTCGCGTAGTTTGCTATGCCCCGCGCAAATTCGCGCCCATCATGGTCCAGGATGCTGACCACATCCATGGGTGCGAAATGCCCTTCGACACGAACGATGCCCGAAGTAAGAAGGCTTGCCTTGCCCTTCAGAATTGCTTGTTGCGCTCCACCATCCACCACCACGCGGCCTCGCACTCCCGCTGCGTGGACAATCCATCGTCTTTTCCCTCGAATGCGTTTGGAAGAGAGAAACGCGGTTCCGATTCGCTGGCCGGCAAATATCTGGTCCAGTACGGATTCCTTCTGCCCGTTCACGATCACCGCGATTCCGCCGCAATCCATTGCGATTTCTGCCGCTTCCAGTTTTGTCGCCATGCCTCCCCGCCCATTCGACGACGGGCCAGCGGCCACTGCTTTAAGATCTGGCGTGATTTCGCCGACCAGCGGAATCAGATCTGTGCTCTTTGAACTCTGCGAGTGCGTGCTTGCCCCTGGGGGACCCTTGCGAAGTAATCCTTCCACATTCGTAACCAGCACCAGCGCATCTGCTTCCAGTCCGCTCATCACCAGCGCGGCCAGACGATCGTTGTCGCTGAATGCCGCGGCGCGGCCGTGGCCTCCTATGGTTTCAATTTCAGCCGTTGACACCGTATCGTTTTGATTGACGATCGGAACGATTCCAAATCCAAGCAGTTTCTCCATCGTCCGTCTGAGGTTGGAATACCGGCGCCAATTACTGAAGTCTTCCTCCGTAAGTAAAACCTGCGCAATCTTGAGACTCCACCCGGAAAAAAGGCTTTTGTAGGCGTCCATGAGCAAGCTCTGACCGACCGCGGCGCACGCTTGTTTGGTTACCATGTCATGAAGCCGCGAGGGGTGAAGGCCAAGCCAGCCTCTGCCCAATCCGATGGCGCCAGAGGACACCAGCACGACCTGGCGGCCGGACTTCACGAGATTCGCAATCGAGCGCACGATTGGCCCAACTCGCTGCGGGCTGAACTGCCCTTCCGCTGCGGTCACCGTGCTCGTGCCAACCTTGACGACAATTCTTCGCGCCGCCGCAAGGCGCCTTTCTCTCTCCGCATCGAGGATCAAATTTTCCTTGTCCATTCGACACTCCGGCCAAATCTAGTCTACGAGTCGGAGTGACGATCCGCAATCGGGCGCGTCAGGCAATCCAGGCTAAACAGTCTTTATCGGGTCTTCCGCTCTGCCCTGTCGAGCGAAAAATAGAATCGGCGCTAGGCTTCCTCTTCCACTAATTGTTCGCCGTGGGCGGCTTTATGGGCGGCGATCACCTTCTCCGCCAGCTCGTTGGGCACGTAGTCGTAGTGCGAGAACTCCATCGAATACGTCGCGCGCCCTTGCGTTTTGGAGGTGAGGTCCGTTGCGTAGCTGAGCATTTCGGCCAGCGGAACTTGCGCCTTGATGATCACGTTGTGCCCTCGCGATTCGCTGCCGGAGATGCGGCCGCGGCGCGAGCTAAGGTCGCCCATTAAATCGCCGGAATATTGATCCGGCGCGTACACTTCCACGTGCATGATCGGTTCGAGCAGCGCGGGACGCGCCTGTTTCATGGCTTCCTTGAAAGCCAGTGAACCGGCGATCTTGAACGCGATGTCTGAAGAATCGACATCGTGATACTTGCCGTCGTAGAGGATGGCGCGGAAGTCCACGACGGGAAACCCTGCCAGAAAGCCGCGCGCGGCCGCGTCGCGAATCCCTTTTTCGACCGACGGAATCCAGTTCTTGGGGATTGCGCCGCCAAAAATATCGTCGACAAACTCCACGCCCTTGCCACGCTCGACAGGCTCCATCTTGATACGGCACACCCCAAACTGTCCGTGCCCGCCGGACTGTTTTTTGTGCTTGCCCTCGACGTCCGCTTTGCCGCGGATGGTTTCGCGGTACGGCACTTTGGGTGGCTTCAAGGTAAGGTCGACGTGGTAGCGTTTGTGCAGCTTGGCGACAACCACTTCAATGTGCTGCTGCCCCGAGCCCGCCAGCAGGAATTCCTTCGTTTGGGGATCGCGTGAAAAACGCAACGCGGCATCTTCCTCTAGGATCTTATGTATCGAGACGCCTATTTTGTCTTCATCGGCGCGTGTTTTCGGCTCGATGGCAAAGGTGATGGAGGGCTCGGGAAGTTGCGCGGGCGAATAATAAATCGGCGAAGTTTTATCGCCGAGTGTTTCGCCGGTAGTCGTTTCCTTCAGTTTGGCGATAGCGCCGATATCTCCTGCGTGAAGCTCGCTCACTTCCGTGAGCTGCTTGCCCTGAACAATCTGGATATGCTGGAAGCGTTCCGGAAGGTTGCGGTTGTAATTGATAAGCGTGGCGTCGTTTTTCAGTACTCCGCTCTTCACCTTGAAATAGTTGATGCGGCCCGCGAACGGATCAGCCAGCGTCTTGAAAACGAAGAGGGACAGGGGTTGGCTGTCGTCGTATTTGCGTTCGACGCGGTCGCCCTTGCCCCCGGCCTCCTTGAAGCCGACCTGCGCGTGCTCATCGGGATGGGGGAACGCATCCGCGAGAAAGGTAAGTAAACTGGCCGTGCCGATGTTGTGGATCGCGGACGTCATCAGCACGGGAAAGATTTTCTCGGCCACGATCGCTTTTCGTACCGCTGGAATAAGATCGTGGATGGGAATCGTGCCTTCGCGGAAAAACTCTTCCATCATTTCGTCGTCGCCTTCGGCAATCATTTCGACCAGCTTTTCGTGGGCTTCTTTGGCCTCGTCGGCAAGCGCAGCGGGAATTTCTTCAATGGATGGTTTGCCGTCGCCATCGGGTTTGTAGATGTGTGCTTTCATGGCCACCAGATCGATAATGCCGCGGAATCCTTTTTCGCTGCCGATCGGCAACTGCAGTGAAACTACGTTTCGCCCGAAAACCTCCTGGAGCGATTCCATGGAGCGTTCAAAACTGGAGAGTTCGCGGTCCATCCACGTCAGCACGAAGGCGCGCGGAATGTCGTACTCGGTGCAATAGTCCCAAACTTTCTCCGTCGTCACTTGAGCGCCCACATGGCCGTCGACCGCGATAAGCGCGGCGTCCGCGGAGATGAGGGACGCCTTCGTCTCGGTGATGAATGTGGAATAGCCGGGGAGATCGATGAAATTGATTTTTACTTTTTCCGAGGAACCCGATGGTCCGGTCGGGGTTGGAGACCATTCGGCATAGGCCAGTCCCGTTTGAATGGAAATCTTTCGCGCGATTTCTTCTTCGTCCCAGTCCGTGGTGGTGCTGCCTTCCGCAACTTTTCCCCACCGCGGCGTCATTCCCGCGGTGAAGAGCAACGACGACACCAGTTGCGTCTTGCCGGTGCCGCCGTGGCCTACAATGCCGACGTTTCGGATGTCCTTGGTGAGATAGCTCTTCATGCAAACCTCCAGAAGGCGAGGTCCGTGCGATGGAAATGGCGCGGGCCGGCGCCTGGCAAGTTGAAATTGAGGGAGGAGAGCGTGGCCGCTGCACCTGGGTCCCCGTGGGGCGGGGGCGAAGGTCCGACGAATAATCCCTGGTCCGGTCTCCTGACGAGGCGGATGCTAGCACAGCGAAGGGAATGGAGCAACGCGATGGCGAGAGAATTCATCCAGTCAAGTGAGCGCCGCGTTTAGAGAAAGTCGCTCCGAACATAGGGAAAAAAATACCAGGACTAGTACTAACAATAGTTTGGAGGAGCTTTATAACTCGCTCTTGTTTCTTGACAACAGAGGACTTAACAACGGGCCGCTTTCTCGGCGCTCGGTGCTTCGATTGCTTCTGAAAAAACGGGGCTGTTGCGCCGGTGCACGAGAATAGACACGAGAACGTGGAGACGCGCAAGATTGGTTCCGACCGGGCTGCGGTGATTGCTCCGTGCTGGTCGAACCCCTAGAGTACGAGATTGAGGAGAAAAACGATGGCGGAACATTTCGAAGAAAATGAAAGCAGCAAGGAAACGGGGTTTGCAGCCTTCGGTGCCAATCGGTGGCTGCTCGTGGCTGTCATTGCTCTCGTCGTTGTGACCGGGATAGCTCTCGGTTACGGCTACCGGCAGCAGATTCTAGTTGGTCATTTGACCGCGCAACAGTCCATGTCGAATGCCACGATCGGCGAGATGCAGGGCCAGTTGAGCGCGGTAACGGCGAAGTTGAATGACATGACTGCTGCGCAGCAAGCTGCGGAGCAGGCCAAAGCGCACGCGGTCGCGACCAAGGCCGCCTCTGGCAAGAAGGGCCCGTCGGAAAGCAAGAGGCTCAAAGAACTCCAGGCGCGCATCGACGATCAGCAAAAGGAGTTGAAAGAGACGCAGGATCTCGTGGCCAAGAACCGCGCGGACCTGGAAGGAAGTCTAAGTTCAACCAAGGACGAATTGAACGGTTCGATCGCCAAGACTCATGAGGAATTGATCGTGCTGCAGAAGCGCGGGGAGCGGAACTATTTCGAATTCGACCTCAGCAAGTCCAAGCAGTTCCAGCGCTTCGGGCCGCTCACGCTGTCCTTGCGCAGGACCGATGCCAAGCACATGAATTACGACTTGTCGATGGTCGTTGACGACAATCAGCTCAGCAAGAAAAGAGTGAATCTCTTCGAGCCGATCTGGATCCACACCGAGAATGAATCCCAGCCGGTGCAGATCGTGGTGAACAAGATCAGCAAAACCTCCGTTCATGGGTATATCAGCGCGCCAAAGTACAGGCCTTCGGAATTGGCTGCGAGCGATGCTTCTGCGGCCACCGTCACGCCCGTGGCGGAGCACCCCCCGCAGCAGCCAGAACAGAATCCAGATATTCCCAAACAACCGGAATAAAGAACGCATCTCACGGCGAATCCGGAAGGGCGTCCAGCGCGGCGCCCTGCTTTTTTATTGCTATTGCGAATACGCTTTGGACGAAACCGTAAATCTTCACGAAGCCGGTTCGAGAGCAGCTTTGAGGGAAGTCTTGCTTGATTTGAGGACTTCGAGCGTGCGTCGCCAGTCGGCGTGCCCGGGGAATTTCAGTAGGATCGTATGCGGTCCAGCCGGAAGCTTCAGCGTCGCGGGAGCGTTACCCAGAAATTGTCCTCGTTTTGTGAAAATACCCGCCGGGAAAATCCTTCTCGAGCGGCGTTACGCCGGCCGCCACACCATCCAATTCCACCGTTGCGCCTGCCGGTGTGCTCGTGATTTGCAGCTTGTCGCCTGCAGCGCGCGATGGGCAACACAGCAAGAACCAAGCGGTGCAAAGTGTGAACTCCGTCCGGTAAGTCATGAAAGGACCCCGCAGTGAGGATGAGTCCACCCGTAACTTGCCACAGAGTGACGTACCTCCGCATGGAAATCTAATGCCCTATGGGCAGCTCGGCGTCAAGCCTCTCCTTGTAACCATCGCAGGAGAGAACGGGCAACCGGGGATACTTGGGAAATCGCGGATCAGTCAGAGACAAATTGCAAAGGATAAAGGTGGACCCACGCGCCGATTCGACCTCGCGCGAATGAACACAGTCGCCACAAAGTCCGGCCTGGGTATTCTCGCTGCGGGGATGTGCGACGGAAGGCATGGACTTAGGATATCGCAGCTACACTTGGCGAAGAGGAAGGCACAGCGGGATCGCCGAGCCGCAGTTCGCTTAGCTGGTTGCTCTTGTGATCGCCATTCGGGAGCGCGCGTTTTGTACGAAACCCACAAACCTGCGCGCCAATTCATGAATCCGTTCCGCCTGACGCAACTCAATGGAGTCTTTGGGGATCAACTCGCGAGTTTTTCGTCAGCGACGGCCTTTCGGTAATCGGAAAACGCCGCGGACATGTCCGCGCTCTGCACGCGCATCAAGAGCTGGCCTTTTTTCACCGTGTCGCCAAGTCGCGCGTGAAGTTCCACTACGCGGCCGGTGGCGATCGAAATGACCGGAACGCTGCGCGTAATGTCCGGAGCGACTGTGCCCGTCACGGTCAATTGCGACGCGGATTCATACGGCGCCGCCGTCGCCAGCGGAAACTGCTCGGGATGGTCCACTGAAAAGACGTTGAGCTCCTCATCGCTTTCCACCTTCACGGGAGGAGGTGCTTCCGCCTTTGGATCACCTTTGCTCTCCCCGCAACCTGCCAGAAACAGGCCTAGGCCGAAAGTAAGAACTCGCCTATCCAGCGCGTCTCATTGGATGACCTCGCGTCCCGCAGCTAAATTCAATTGGTTCGTCGCACTCAGGTAGGAAGCAACCAGGTTCAAGTAATTGACTTGCACGCTCCGGTATTCCGCTTGCGCATTTAGAAAGTCGAGCAGCGATGCCGCCCCGTGTTCGTAGGAAAACGCAATCGTGTCCCGCACCCTCAAGGCCATCTCCAAATAGCGGTCCTTATAAGGCTGCAGGAGCGTCAACGTGCTCGTCACTGTGGCATACGCGGAATCCACGTCGCTGAACACTTGTGCCTTAGCCGCGTCTGCCAGTTTTGTGGTGCGGTCGATGTCCAACTGCGTCCGCAACTTTTCTCCCTGATTACGATCGTAGATGCGGAGGGGAATGCTGAAACTGGCGCCGAGCGTTTGGTGGTCGTTGGGATTGTTAAACGAGGGGTTATACGTATACCAAGCGCTGAAGGTTGGATCAGTCGATCCGTTCGCGACCGCTAACCGGTGATCGGTCTTGGCCTTGTCGATCGATTGCTGCGCCGCCCGCAAATCCGGTCGGGCATCGAGTGCCTGTTGGCGCACCTCGTCCAGCGACGCGATTTGCCTCGAAAAATCGAAGGGGCCGCTGACGTCAAACTGGTCCACCGGCGTCCGGTCGTTCAGCAGCATGAGCAGCTGAATTTTCGCGGTTTCCAAGCTCTCTTCTGCGATTTGCAGGTCCGATTCATACTGTACTCGTTGCAGCTCCAACCGGTCCAAATCCACGCGCGAAATCCCGCCGGCTTTGAAACGTTCGCGATTTACGTCCAATACGTGGTCGTAATAGGTGAGGTTTTCCTTCACCAATTCCAAGATCGCTTTTTCCTGAAGCGTTTGCACAAAGGCCATCCGCAGCGCGAACACCAAGGTTCTATCAAGATCCGCCTGGCCTGAAACTGCGATTCCAGTCGCTTTCTGTTGGCTCTCTAGGCGCAGCTCCCTTTTGTGCTGTCGCTCGTGCAAATAGCTAAGCGCGGTCGCAAACTGCGTACCAATGAAGGGCTGCCATACTCCTTTGTAGCGCGCGATCTGGGTCCCATCCGTCGACAGTGTGAAATTCGGATTCGGCCGAAGGAACGCTGTACTCTCCTGCGCCTTTGACTCGTCAATCCCAATTTGCCCTGCTCGCAGCGTGGGATTGTTCTGCTCGAACCTTTGCCGCACCTGTTCCCAGCTCAAAGGCGTCGCGGCTGTCGCCGGCGTTTGGGCCAGCGCACGGCACGGGAGCATCGCCAGTACCGCAAAGTATTTCCAGAAATGTTTCTTCATGATTGCTCAAACTCCGCAAATAGAATGAGGCCCGCTCGCGAGGGCTAGCCCAAGAAAGAAAAATTCGGAGACAAGGGCGCCTGGATTCATTGGCCTTCTCCTGGAACAACGTCTGATGTTGGAAAGACGTGCTGGTTCAGGCGAGCGCAGCAGGTGGGGCCCGCCCATGGAGGCGCTCGCCAGTCATTTCGGCCGCGGAAATGATTTTCGGACGGTCGACTGGCCTTCGGGCGGACGGCAACGACGGGGCAAAGCTAGCGACAGCGGAAAACAACAGGAAAACCGCGGAAATCGCATGACCGGAAGGGCACGGTGCTGAAATCCTCGCCGCGTTTACGATTCGCGACGACCGGTTGTCTTCCACCATGATTTCCTGGTCGTGCAAATCATCGGTCATGGAGATGACAAAAAACAGAATGATCAGGGCGCAGCTCATCGCCACGATCTTCCGCCAATTGCTCGCCGGTCGATTGGGGCGCGCGGGGCAGGACAGGCTTCTCCATAGCAATCCGATCCCGACAATTGCTACGAATAGCCAAACGAGATTTAGCGCCAGCTCCATGCTCTCTAAAGTATCGTATGCGCCTCACTCCGCAGACGCAATAGCCTTCCCTTTGGATTGCAGGATCAATTACGCCACAACACGAACAAGCGAGACACTATTGCGAATTCGAGGCCGGTGGAGGGGGCGTGGGTGAGGCGTGAGGTGGATCTGCGGCGGGCGTTGGAACCTGCGGCTTGGCGAAGTGGGAATCATCGATCGGCGGATTGATCTCGATTTTTTCAGCAGTCAGCGTCTGCTTGATTTCTGTGCCCGGGCTGCCCTGGTCAATCCGGAACGGGTACTTCAATCCCTGGACGTCGTGAAAGTCCGAGAAAAAAGACTCCCAGGGAAGGTCCTCTTCCCCATTCTTGCGGATGCCCTCCCACTTCAAGAGTAAGAACGTCGAAGCATCAAAAAAGTAAAAGCGCACATCCCCGTTCTTGTTCGTCAGTTTCAAGCGATAAACGGGCTTGTCATCCAGTTTTTCCTTGCCCGCCAGTTCGATCTGGTTGCCCTTTGCTTTGTAGTCCACCAGCGGGCCATCAAAGTCCGATTCATCGGAAATGTTCTTGAGGTCCTCGGAAGACAGCGGCTGAGCCTCTTTGTTCTCTAAGAAAGGATTGATCATCCAGCCCGTTGACTTGCCATCGTATACACGAATAATTTTTTGTCCTTCGACGGTAATCTCCGTGCGCATCTTCAGCGGACGCTTGAGCTCCACGATAAAGGTGCCTTCCATTTCGCGCGAGAAGGACACTTGTCCAGTAACTCGTTCGGTCTGCACGCCTTTAATCTTTTCAACACCGCCGCGAGCGTCAAGCGCCTTCTTGACGATCTCTTCAGCGGTCTGAGCCGACGCGGCCAGCGGTACTAGCAAGAGTCCAGCAATACATCGTAATTTTGTTTTCATTCTTGACCTGTTGGGGCTGTCAGGGCTGGAATGCGCCAGATTCATCCTAGGAGTAGAAGCGCTTTCGGTCAAATCAGTTGCCAGCCATCCCGTCGCAATGGGCCTGCGCCTGTTGTAAAGTTCGTGAAACAATTTTCCTTAGACTCAATTCCATGTAGATTTACAGCTTCACTAGAGGATAGTAACGTGATCATCTTCGGGGAGCGGGGAATCAGGAATATGAATTCACAAATCATGAGCGCTGGTTTTCTAGCGATTCTTCTTGGATCTTGCGGAATCGCCCGCTGTCAGCAAGAGCCCGCCGGAGAAGGCCGTCCCATTACGCCGGCGGGGGCTCTGGTGATCGATGCCGCCACGCATCTGCCGGCAGTCGGTGCCATGCCCATGGCGATGCTTGGCAGCCCGGACGCTCTCGGACACGGGGGCAAAGGCCGCTATCTTCTGGTGGTCAATAGCGGATTCGGCGTTCAGTTCAGCGAAGAGACGAATCGTGCCCAGCAATCGATCGCCGTGATTGACTTGAACGCCACGCCCGATCCGCTGGTGATTCAGAATATTTATTTCCCCACGCCGCAAAGCGCGAACGTCGGCCTGGCCTTTTCTTCTGCCGCCAACGCCGGTGGAACTTTTGACATGTACGTTTCCGGCGGATTCGAAAACAAAGTTTGGATTTTTCGCTTTGATCCCAAAGCCGCGCTCCCCGTGCAGCCGGGATCGCCCGGTCCGGACACGAAAGTGGCAGCGCCCTCATTCGAAATCAGCAAGCCGAGTGAAGTTTCGCCCCAGGACTACAACAAAGGAAAGGCCGCACTCTATCCCACGGGCCTCGCGGTGACGCCAGACGGCTCCACTCTGGTCACGGCGAACAACCTGGGCGACAGCGTGACGATTGTGCGTAATCTCCTCGGTACCCGAAAGATGCAAAGAGTGGATTTGCACCACGCCGGAAAATCGAGCGAGAACGTCTATCCCTACGGCGTGGTCGTGCTGGGAAGCGGCAAAAATGCGCGCGCTTACGTGTCGTGCTGGAATGATTCCTCCGTGGCAATCATCCCGCTGAGCGGCAAAAGCGTTGTGCGGAAATACATTGCCGTCGATCGCCACCCCACCGCAATGACGCCCAATGCCGACGGCACGCGGCTCTTTGTCGCGAACTCCAATGCGGACAGCGTTTCCGTAATTGACACATCGTCGGAACAAGAGATCGAGCGCATCGATGTCCGTCTCGCCGAGGATGCCTTGCGCGGAGCGAGTCCCGAAGCCATCGCCCTCAGCGAAGACGAAAAAACTTTGTACGTCGCGAACGCTCACAGCAATGCTGTCGCACTCGTGGCGCTTTCCGAAAAAGCGCGCGGCGGGAAATCAGCCGAAAAAATCGCTGAATCGGCGAAGTCGAAAATCCTCGGATTTATTCCGACCGGACAATATCCATCCGCGGTTGCCGTGGCCGATGGCAAACTTTTCATCGGCAATGGAAAAGGAACGGGATTCGAACCATCCTCGATGCGCGTGAGCAACAGCGGGTTCACGCCGAATCCACCCAACGCTGCCTTTCCTCCGGACAAAGAAAAAAATCGGCAAGGCGGCCAGTACAGCGGCTCCATCGTGTCAGGAAACATCAGCGTGCTTGCCTTGCCCGATTTGCCCGCGCTCTCGCGCTACACGCAGCAGACTCTTCAGAACGACGGCTTGGTGGGTTTTGCGCCGGCGAAACTTTTCCCGGGACCGAGCCCAATCAAGCACGTCATTTACATCATCAAGGAAAATCGCACTTACGATCAGGTCTTCGGCGATGTGAAAACCTCCGGCGACGGGCACGCCGCGGATGGCGAGCCTGCTTTCGCCATTTTCGGAAACGGAGCCACCGCGCAGCGTCCCGACGGCGCGCGTCAAGTCGTTACCCCGAACCATCACGCGCTCGCGCAGCGTTTCGGTTTGTTCGATCGCTTCTTCGTGAATTCCGAGGCCAGCCCCGACGGGCACAACTGGGCGACCGCCGCGTTCTCCACCGATTACGTCGACAAAGGATTTCGCTGGCAATATTCCGATCGTGGCCGCACGTATGACTGGGAAGGCTACAACCGTCTTCCTGACTACGAGCCGCCGGGGGATTTGCAACTCGGCAAATTCAAGGGCGACGCGCTCGCGGCTTTAACGGATCTTTTCGAAAAACATCTCCCTTATCGCCAGGGATTCACCGATCTCGCCGAGCCGAAAACTTTGTATCTATGGGATGCCGCCGCGCGCGCGGGTTTGACGTACCGCAATTACGGTGAATTCGTAACCGTGATTTCCGCGAAAGACGTCGAAGCCGCCGGCCAAAAAAAGCACAAGACGTATCCCGATGTCTCGAGCGCCGTGCGCGCCATTCCCAATAAAGCTTCGCTCCAGAAACATCACAGTAGGAGTTTTCGCAGCTTTGACGTTACCGCGCCGGACAGCATGACCTCCGATTGCTACAAAGCCGCTCTCGATCCATCAGCCGCTTCCGATGCCGCCGTAACTCAGGACAACGCCAATCTGAATTGCCGCGGCAATTCGCGCTTTGGCGAATGGCTCTCCGAATTTCGCGGTTTCGTTACCGAACGCGAAGCGGGCCGCGGCGATCCCATGCCGGCGCTCACTGTTATGCGGTTTCCCAACGATCACACGACGGGAATGAAAAATGATTTTCCCACGCCGCAATTCATGGTCGCGGACAACGATTACGCCGTGGGCCGCCTCGTCGAAGCGGTTTCTTCGAGCCCCTATTGGAAAGACACAGCCATCTTCATCATCGAAGATGACGCCCAGGCCGGCCCGGACCACGTGGACTCGCACCGCTCCGTGGGCCTCGCGATCAGCGCTTACAATCGCCCGGGAGCGCTGATCCACAAGTTTCACAGCACCGTCACCATGATTCGCACCATCGAGCTGCTGCTGGGAATCGCGCCCATGAATCAGCTCGATGCTTCGGCGATCCCCATGGATATTTTCCAGGAGACGCCGGACTTGACTCCCTACAAAGCGATGTTGCCGACCATCGCCGCCGATAATTTGATTACGCACAAACCCACCAACAAGGCGGCAGCCGAGTGGATGAAAAAATCCGACCGGCAAAACTTTGCACACGCGGATATGGCCGACCCGAAAGTCTTGAACGCCATAATCTGGTTCGCGTGCACGGGAAACGGGACAAATGTTCCACAAACAGCGCAGTTGCCTGCGTATCAAGCGATGCGGCTCGGCATCGCCAGTCTCGATGACGACGAAAAAGGCGCCACCAAAAAAGACGACGACGATTGACCGGTTATTTCTGCGGCTTGGCCCAGACGATGTCGTACGTGCGGTCAAACGTCACGAACATCAGACAAGTATCCTTGGATTTGCAGGTGAACCAGTGCATGGCTTTGCTGGGCATCATGGCAAAGCCGCCGGGGCCAAGCGTCGCTTCTGCCATGCCCTCCATCCCGGTAAGCACGTCGCCCCGGACCACTATCAATTGTTCTTCCGCGGTGTGATAGTGCGGGGGAACCACGCACCCGGAAGGAGCTTCGAGAAGGAAAGTGGATGGACCTTTGTCTGGATCGCCGTTCTCGCGGGCAACTTTGAGGCACGCAGGTTCGCCATCGAAAACGAGATTGGCACTTGCGAGCGGCGTGACGACACCGTGCGGAGAAGTCTGTCCCTGTCCCCGCGATGACGCACCGAAGGCCGCGAGCAGGAGCATTAACGCCGCAAAGCCAAGAAGCATTTTCGTTGTTCTTCCAGAAATGACATTCCTTTGTTTCATGGCGGGCCTCAGCGAAAAAGTAGCGACGAAAATTCCGTCAGGTTGCGGCGCCAGACCATCCAAGTGTGCATCCCAGGCGTCTCAACGTCCGCATGCTTGATGTTTTTGGAAGCCAGCCAGGCGCGGAACTTGCGGTTGATATCGATTAAACGGTCTTCCGTGCCGCACGCCACCCAGAGCAAATGAAGTTGTTCCGTGGCCTTCGAGTCCACCGCGGGAAATTCCTTGTCAAACTCCTCGGTGATCCCTCCGGAACTGAAGGCGCCAATCCAGCCAAACTTGTCCAGCGTGTTAAGGCCGGTCAGCAAAGATTCGGAACCGCCCATAGAAAGGCCCGCGATGGCGCGGGAGTTGCGATCCTTGATCACCAGATACTCGACCTCGACGCGCGGAATGACTTCGGTGAGCAAAGCCTCGCGGAATTTATCAAAGTTGCGGTCCGTCAGCGAGCGATCGCGGAACGCTCCGAAGCCCGCTTTTAGAACTTCGGGCGCGCCATAACCCAGCGGCATGACCACCAGCATGGGCTTGGCTTTGCCCTGGGCAATCAGATTGTCGAGGATCACGTTGGCGCGGCCCACGGCTGACCAGGCGCTCGCGTCGTCACTGAATCCGTGCAACAGATAGAGGACCGGATAGGTTTGCTTTGCGCGCGCGTCGTAACCGGGCGGCGTGTAAACGAAAAAGTCCCGGTCGTCGCCCACCACTCCGGACTTGTAGAAATGATGATGAATTTCGCCGTGAGGCGCCGCGCCAATCTCCCAGGAAAGGGACGCCGGCCCAGGGACGTGCAATTCGCTGGACCTGCCGAGGAAGTTGGGCTTGATAACGTGATTGGAAGGATCGAACATGCCCACACCATCGGCGATGATCGTGTAGCCGTAATAATCCGGAGCAAGCGGCTCGGTGGTCACGCTCCATACGCCCTGATCGTCTTTCTGCATCGGGAGGGGCTTGGCCATGCCCTCGACGGAGACAGCGACTTCTTTGTCGTTGGGGGCGCGGAAGCGGAACGTGGCGGTTCGATCGGCGTGAACCTCGGGAGAGACCAGCGGCGGAGGCGTTTGCGCGGGAGCGGCTAGGCAGCCCGTGTAGAGGATGACGAGCACAAAGCATGTTCTTTTCATGATTCCCTCATGTCCAATTGCGGCGCCCTTTCCTGGAAGCCTCGATTTCCGGGCGCCTGCGCCGAGGGATGATACAACAGACCGAAGTGTCTGAAGGTTGCAACGTCGGAGCGTTGGGAACCAACGTTTCTCCGCAAAGCGCGCTGGGGGGTGAACGACGCGAGAGGGGGTACACCTCCGTCGAGGTGAAAAAAGTGCGTAACGGATTGATTGTAAAGGAGTTGAGGAATGGCCGTTGTGTAGAAGAAGGGTGCAACCGGATGAAAGGAAGGAGGCTAGACCAAGAGACTCGGGGAGGTGAACGCAGAGATGCGGAGTGCGCAGAGATGAAGATGTCTGATGGAGTGAAGAGGACGCGGTCGATTAATCACGATCCATAGTACCGTAAAATATTATTATAGTAATAATATCGGAGAGGATGGACATTATTTGTTCGAATGATTTTGCAAAGAGAAGAAAACAAAGGGGTAGAGCTCGCTGTGTATCTGTGAAATGACTTGACTTATGAGCAAGGGCGCAAGGCCTTTTCCGGATGCAGGGAGTCGTCTTGCCGAGAAAGGCGCAGCAGTGCTGCGCCCCTACAAATGCAAGAAGCAAAGGCAAGAGCGTCTTTACCGACCGGGGCAGGTATCACACTGTCTGGCGCTCGTCAGGGTTGGCCAACCAGCTTCCTCAGTTGTTCGTCGTCGATACTGCGGCAAACCCATCCCATGTGATCGAGTCCTTCTCTGTGGAAGTCTTTGGTTAGACCGTTTGTGTTACCTGTTTTGCGTTTGGAACCGGTTCAAATGACCAAGGACAGACCGCAGACGGCTCCAGTAGCGGTCTCACAGGCGCGTCAGGCGGGTTGCTAGGAGGGGCAGATCACGTTTCCTGCCGCATTGACCTCGCAGTGTTTAGCGGTCGTCGGAGTCGGCGAAGCAGACTGTACCGGAATAACGGATGGCGGTGCCGGCTTGCAGGTCGGCTTCGCCGATACTGGTCAGATCGCCAGTGGCTCCCGCGAATTTGCCAGTGCCCCCGATGATGTGCGTAGGGTAGCTGATGAAGGCGAAGCGCGTTTGCGAGAGTGGCATAGTGGTTGCGACGGCAGGTGCGAAATAGATGTTGTCTCCGGATTCGGTGACCCAATGGTGCTGGACGTTGAATATTACGGTCCCGTTCGGACCGGATTGTGGCGGAGTCAGAAGGCTTGCAGCAACGGCGCCACGCAGATCTCCGGTGGCCGGACCCAAGGTGGTGTTGGGATCAACGGCACCGAAATTGGTGATGATGCTGCCGCCGACGGCGACAGATTTGCAGTCGCGACCGGACTGATGCGGATGAGGTTGGGCGTTGCCGGCAGGACGGCTGCCGCTGCTGGCGAGGAATGCGGAGAGCAAAACTGCGAGTGATGCGAACAATGCGATGCGAGCGATTCTTCCCGTTGTCATGGTGAATCTCCTTTTTGCGGCACGAGCGCGTCGGGAAACCTGTGGAGGCGTCGCTCTTGCTGCTGGAAGCGCACAGTCGCTCAACGTCCAAATCCAATCAAGAACCCTGTTGGTGGTTTGTTGGTTCCACTGGAAATTGTTGAATTTGCGGGTCTAATGGCCGCGGGTACTTCCTGAATAGTAGTTTCGCTGAGTAAGCCGTGTGATAAACTCTGCAAGTAATCCCCGCGCTTCATCGGAGTTCGCCATTGCCACCAGCCCCAGCCCGCCTCAGGTAATACGGTTCGGCGTCTTTGAAGTGGACCTTGCGGCAGGAGAGGTGCGCAAAGGGGGAATGCGGCAAAAGCTCGCGGGCCAACCGTTTCAGGTTTTGCAGGCCCTGCTGGAGCGTCCTCAGGAAATCGTGACGCGGGAAGAACTCCGCCAGCGCCTCTGGCCGGACAACACCTTCGTCGACTATGAGTTGGCGCTCAAGAAAGCCGTCAACCGGTTGCGCGAGGTGCTGGGAGATTCCGCCGAAAGCCCACACTTCATCGAGACCATTCCTCGACGTGGCTACCGCTTTATCGGGACAATCGTGCCGCCTTCCGCGCCTGCAGAATCCGGCGAGCAAAGTGATGGTGTTGGGGTAAGACTTTTATGGAAGTTCGCGGCCAGTTTGGCCCTGGCTTGCGCCGTAGCACTCTTGTTGTGGCTTAATACGGACAAACTTCGCACCCGCATTTTTGCCAAATCCAGCTCCATCGATATTCACTCCGTTGCCGTACTTCCTTTCAAGAATCTTTCCAAGGATGTAGAGCAGGAATACTTTGTAGACGGCATGACCGATGAGCTGATCACCGACCTGGCCAAGATTGGCGAATTGCGGGTCATTTCGCGCACCTCCGTGACGCCATACAAAGGAGTGGGCAAACCGCTCGGCGTGATCGCGAGAGAACTAAATGTGGATGCCATAGTGGAAGGTACGGTTCTGCGCTCGGGCAATCGCGTTCGCGTCACGGCACAGTTGGTGCGGGCTTCTCCGGAGCGGCATCTTTGGGCGGACAGCTACCAAGGAGACTTAGCCGACGTGCTCTCGTTGCAAGACCGGGTGGCGCGGTCGATCGCACGGGAGATCAGGGTCACACTCACGCCGGAAGAGCAAGCGCGGTTGACCAATCTTCGACCCACCGATCCGGAAGCATACGATGCTTATGTCAGGGGTCGCCACTATGCGACGCAAATTACTCCAGACGGATTCGAAAAAGCGATCGTGAATTTCGGTAGGGCCATCGAACTGCAGCCGCGATACGCACAGGCCTACGCGGATTTGGCCGAGACATACTGCTGGGCCGCGGCGATGCAGTCGATTCCCGCGCAGGAAGGGCTGCTCAAGGCCCGCCAGGCAGCCATGAAGGCCCTTGAAATGGACGATAGCCTTAGCCAGGCACATAGTTCCCTAGCATGGGTCAAGTATGCTTACGAATGGAACTTCCCGGAAGCGGAGAGAGAATTTCACCGTGCCCTCGAACTGAATCCGGGTGCTTCCTGGGCTCTCCTATGGCATGGGATGTATTTGGGGCAGGCGAACCGCATCGAGGAGTCGCTCGCCGAAATGAAAAAGGTCCGGCAGGTGGACCCATTGTCTCCGGCAGCCAACGCACTTGCTCTCGTCCCCGAGCTCAACGGGAGAAACTACGACGCTACAATCGAAGGCGGACAGAAAGTGCTGGAAATGGATCGTGCGAATGGTCTCGCGCGATGGCTGTTGACCACGGCGTATGAATGGAAAGGCGATTTCTCCAAAGCAATTGATTTGGAGGAGGAGACCGCTGTGCTCTACGGCGAAAACAAAGAGGAAGCCGCTCAGCGATTCTCACGTCTTCGTCGCGCATACGAGACTCTTGGTCCCAAGGGGTATTGGAGGATGAATCTTGACCAGCAACAGACCGTATGGAAGACGAATCCAGGTGATCCCTATGCCCATGCGGTGCTTTATGCTCGAACCGGTGACATGCAGAACGCTTTTGTTTGGCTTGAAAAGGCTTATCAGGCTCGCTCGCAGGAACTCATTTTTGGGCTGAGGACTGACCCGGCTTTCGACCACTTTCGCTCTGACCCGAAATATACAGGGCTGTTACGCCGTATCGGCTTTCCGCTGTAATCCCGCTGGCCCTCCCGGAGCGTCATGCGGTTTCTGGAAGAGGCTATGACGTTTCGTTGCGGCGGGTGGCGGCGATATTGCGTTGCAGCCAATTAAAGTAGCGCTGCCATTTCTCTCGCACCTGCTCTTCGCTCTGGCCCAAATCGCAGGCGGGAGAATCGACCGGCATAGCTTCGTTGATCTTGACGAGTACAAATGACCTAATCTTAATGCGGCTTTCGTCGAGATTGCGTTCCGCGCGATAGAAATCCAGGATTCGTTCAAACAGGGCTCCCTCCGTGAGAACGGAGGCGACGCCCTTGAAGCGGTAGCCCTTGCGCACGATTGGATCGACGACGTTGATCTCCGTCGACGGATTGCGCCTCAGATTGGAGACCGTCGCGGGGGAGCGGATAACAGCAAAGACGATGTGATCGTCGTCCCATACCGTGGTCGTGCCCTTGGGCGACAAGTTGGGAGTACCGTCAGGACATACCGTAGCCACGAAGGCGAGCCGCTGGTCGGTGACCACGCGCTTCCTGTCTTCGGTCAAGATTCTCAGGGCGACCTCGAAAAGAACGATTAGCGTCAGGCGGGTTGCTGGTAGAGGCCGATCACGTTTCCGCCCGGATCGCGGAACCGGGCGGTGATCTCGGGTGCGTCCGCGCCGATCGGCTGCACAATCTCGCCGCCGTGAGCCACGACCGCATCCACGGCCGCGGCCACGCTGTCCACCATGATGTAAAAGAGCAGTCCGGGCTTACCTGACGGCGGGCGGCCGAGCACCCACGTGCCGCTGACTTCGTTGACCGAATCGTCAAAAGCGGTGCTGCCATCGCCCCGCTTCCGGATGGTCCAACCGAACACGCCCTTGTAGAACTCTGCCGAACGCGCAATGTCTGTCGCGGGCATCTCGAGGTAGCAGATTTTCCCGTTCGCAAACGTGGGCATACGCGGTTTCTCCAGAGGGCCGACATTCTAGCATTCCGGAGAGGCGACACGATTGCGTGAAGAGAGATTCCTCGCTGCGCTCGGAATGACGAGGGGGGATCAGACAGCGGTGAGGAAGGAGCCGTCCGGGGCGACGAATCCGTAGGCCATCCGGGCGGTGTTAAAGGCAAAGCCGGGATTGCCGTGGCGGTCGAGGAGGATGAGTCCACCGGTGGCGTGTGTGCGCTTGGCGAAAAGATGGATAGCTTCGCGTGCCGCGAGATCGGCGGTGGAAGCTCCGCAGGAAATGTTGGGACGCGTGTCCAAGCAAGTGACCGGACCGCGAAGAAGATCGACGGTGGATTTGGCGAGGACCACTTTCATGATGGCTTCGCCGTAACCGGTGCAGGAGACGCCGCCAGCTTCGGAGTCGGCATAGCAGCCGCAGCCGATGAGCGGCGAATCGCCGACGCGGCCGGGAAGTTTGCAGCAAGTTCCGCCCGTGGAAGTGGCGGCGAAAAGGCATCCGTTGGCGTCGAGGGCGACGGCGCCGACCGTTCCCTGTTCGTGGCCGCGGTGATGCTTGGCGGCGTGCTTGTCGGATTTGCATTTCATCCACGCTTCGCGCTCAGCTTTGCTGACCAATTCCTCCGGCTTGCACAGCTTCATGCCGTGTTGTTTTGCGAAGCGCTCCGCGCCTTCGGCGACGAGCATCATGTGCGGGCAGTTTTCCAGAATTTTGCGCGCGAGCTGAATAGGATTTTTGACGCGGTGCAAAGTGGCGGCGGCGCCGGCGCGCAGCGTTGCGCCGTTCATGACGATGGCGTCGCATTCGACGTGGCCGTCCAGAGTAAGGTGCGAGCCATAACCGGCGTCGAAGACGGAATCGTCTTCGAGGACCATGGTGGCGGCCTCGATGGCGTCAAGGGCGGAGCCGCCGTGCGCTAGAATGGACCAGCCGGCGGCGAGAGCGCGGTGGCAGCCGGACTTGCAGGCGTCAACGGTCTCGTCGGGAATGTTCCACGCGCCACCGTGAACAATGAGGGATGGTTTCATCGAGATGAGGATGGCAAAGGGATAGCGGTTTGTCTAGGAGAGGACGAAAGAAGTGAAGAAGGACAGAGGAAAGGAAGAAAAGAAAAAAGGCCAAAGATTTAACGCAGAGGACACGGAGTACGCAGAGTGGAGAAAACATCAGACGAAGAAATCGAGGACGAAGAGAAGGAAGCCGAGGAAGAGAAGGATGGCTGGGCCGTTGATGCGGCTACGCGGGAAGCGCGCGATGGACCGCACGAAGGAAACCGGAATCGCCCTGAAGCGCGATTCTTCGCGGATGGCGTAGAACGGTCCGGCCGGCGTGTAGCGGGAAAAGTTGCGCCGGAAAAACGACAGCTCATCGTGGAACCACACGGAGAAATCGGCACGGTTACGCCACACTAAGGTGGCGCCAGCCAGAAACAAAAGGTAGCCGAAGACAGTCAGGAGCCCGAGCGCCGGGCCTGCTCCCCAATTCATAAATCCTCACAGGCGGCCCACATGGTTTTGTCTAGTTGGACGCCCGGAACAGCCAGAAGGTTTATTCGCCGTCGTGGATGGTGACGAGGCGGACGACTTCAAATTCTTTTTTGCCGGCGGGAGTCGCAACTTCGATTTCGTCGCCGACCTTGCGGTTCAGCAGGGCTTTGCCGATCGGAGAGGTGGTGGAAATGAGGCCCTTCTCGGCGTCGGCTTCCTCGCTGCTGACCAGCGTGTATTCGATTTTCGCATCGCGCTGCACGTCGAGCACGACGATGCGTGAACCATAGCCGGAGCGGTCCTTCGGGATATTGGTGAGGTTCAGCATGCTGAGATCGCCCATGCGCTTCTTGAGATGAGTGATCTTGAGGTTGACGAAGCTCTGGCGCTCCTTGGCGAATTTGTACTCAGCGTTCTCGGAGAGGTCACCGTGGGCGCGGGCGACGGCGATTTCCTTGGGAAGCTCGACGCTAAGCTCGTGCGAGAGCTGGTCGATTTCGTCCTGGAGCTTCTTCTTGATCTTGGCTAGTGGGTCGGACATGGCAGTTGGTTGTCTGTTCGCTAAAAAAGTCCGCGGAGTCCGGGACCAGCCGACGGCCTCCCGTACCCCGCTCAAGACATTATAGATGCGGGGGAATTGAAGTCACAAGGGGGAGAACAAGAATTGGCGCGAAGAGGGACTGCAGGAGGTTAGCGGACTTTCACTTCGAAGCTCTGGGTCTTGGTATTGCCTGCGGCGTCGGCGATGGTCAGCGTGTAGGTCGTTGATTTTGTGGGAGTTACATCCACACAGCGGGAGTAGGAAGGCCACACGGGATTGGATTGAGGCTCCAGCTTGACGGTCTTGGCGTTGGCCACGCCGTAGCACAACTGGACGGATTCGCCGCGCCGAATCACTCCGGGGATGGCGTAGAAATTTTGGATGGCGAGTTCCTTGCCGCCCATTTGCTCCAATGCGGCGCGATCCTGTTCCCGCTGTTTCTCGGTTTGCTGTTCGGCGGCGCGTCTTTCGATGTCGCGATTCTCCCTCCAGCGCGAAAGAAGGATGAGGCAAACCGCCAGAGCGACGAGGCCAAGGACAGTCCATGAATAAAGAAAGGGATTCTTGAAGGCAGATTTCTCTTGCGGATCCGGTTCAGCCAGCATGCATGCGCTCCATTCGAATGAGAGCCTCAAATAGAAAATACCGCGAACTTGCACCCGAAGGAAAGGCGAGGCGGGCGCGAACGAAGGACTTAGGGATGGGCCGTGTTGGCCAGTTGCCGCCAGGTGACGAGCTTGATGTTTTGTTCCTGAAGCAACTGGCGAAATTCGGAGCTGGTGAAAAAATCGAAATCGCGCTGACGCCAGGCAGCACCCCAGGTGTCGCGCTCACGCGTTGCGGCTTTCATTTCGTCATCGGCGAAAGCGACGTGGATGACGAATTCGGTGACGCCGGGTTGAAGATTTCTCAGCGCGGTCTTGTAGAACTCCGCCCATTTTTCCGGAGGAACGGTGGGAGCGATGGTAATGGTGTGATCGAGAACGATATCAGCGGGAGTCAGACTGGATTCCAGATAGGATTGTTCCTTGAACCAGTCTCGCGCAACGAAAAAAGGAAGCTTGTAAGCATGCGCAACGCGAAGAAACACTTCGAAAAGGTCCTTACCACTACTGATGAGGCGATATTGATGCGAGTCAAGATGAGTAGGATGAATCCCCATCGCATAAGCACGGTCAATTTGCGCGCGAAGCTCTAATTCGACTTCTTGTGGATTTATTTTTGTGGACAGCGTCCAGTCGTGATGGAAATAACCGTTCTCGTCGACCAGGCCCGAAACTCTGTCTTTCGAAGCGACGGGCCCCCAGCGGTAGTAGATGCGCTCGCTGGTCAGCGTAAGGTGAAGGCCGAAATCGAGAGCCGGATGAGATTTGGCATAATCGGCAATTTCCGGAAACCACGGGCAGGGAACCATTATGCTGGCCGAGTTGACGAGCCCGGTATCGAGAGCCTTGATGGTTGCGGAGTTCACGGAATGCGTAACGCCAACGTCGTCGGCGTGGACGATCAGGAGCTTGGCGTCGCGGGAGAAACCGAGCCTTTCGGCGAGCGTCTTGCCAGCGTCCTGCGCGTGCGCGTCGAGAAGAGCACACGCAAGACAGAAGAAAAGCAAAATTGTGATGCGGCCTCGGATCATTGGCCGATTCTTTGAACCCATATAGTGATCAAACTTCATGGCAATCCCGAAGATAATTCCTATTCCTCTAAGGTTGCGGCGGAAGTGATTTCGAATGATGCCCGGGCGCCTTTACTTGGAGGTTGACCGGGACCGGCGATCGGTTGGCCGCCGCCGATCCAAACATCGACCGCGCCAGGGACGATGCTCCGGGCGCCGGATTCATCGACGATGCTCAAATCACGGTCGCGCAAAATGAAATCCACGGTTTTGGAAGCAGCAGCGTCGAGATGGATGCGCTGGAATCCCGACAGCGCACGAATCGGAGCGCCCTCAACGCCCGGATGCGCG
Organism: Acidobacteria bacterium 13_2_20CM_2_57_6; assembly: GCA_001917435.1. GTDB lineage: Bacteria > Acidobacteriota > Terriglobia > Acidiferrales > UBA7541 > Acidiferrum. The sequence continues at coordinate 9,617 of MNEA01000049.1, read as the reverse complement.
AGATAAAGTTGCACCACTTCATCGCCAGGGACGGAACCGGCGTTGGTTACGCGAACGGAGACAGTGACCGTACCGTCCGCAGCGACCTTCGCCTGGCTCACCTTTGCGTCGGAATAATTGAACGACGAAAAACTCAAACCGTATCCGAAAGAGTAAAGCGGAGGCTCCGTGAAGTAGCGATACGTGCGGCCAGACATGGAGTAATTGCCAAACGGCGGAAGCTGCACGACGGATTGATAAAACGTGACCGGAAGTCTTCCCGCGGGATTGTATTCGCCGGAAAGAACATCCGCGACGGCGGCGCCGCCTTCCTCGCCGGGATACCAGGCTTCAAGAATTGCAGCCGCGTGCTGCTGTGCCCAGTTCACGGACAGCGCGCTGCCGTTTGTGAGAATAACGATCAAAGGCTTTCCCGTAGCCGCGACGGATTCGAGAAGCTCTTCTTGAGGCCGCGGAAGATTGAGGTCCAGGCGATCGCCGCCGAAAAAGCCAGGATCACTGGAATCGCTTTCCTCGCCTTCGAATTGAGCAGTTATGCCAACGACTGCGATCACGATATCCGCTTTGCGCGCGGCATTGACGGCGTCTTGCGTGAGATTGGGCGGCAACCAGAGGAGCCTCGCGGTGGCTTCCCACCAGGAGTGGAAGTACTCGATTCGAATCGGATAAGGATGACCAGCCTGAAGATGGACGAGAGTAGTCATTGTACGCGTGCCATGTGGCGCGGAATCATCAACAAACTTTTTTCCGTCCAGGTAAATCCGGTAGCCGCCGTCGGTGCTGGCGCCCAGGCGGTAGTCGCCATCGACCGGTGGGACCAGTTCGCCAGTCCAGCGAATGGAATAATTCCCAGCGGGAACTCCGGGACCGGGCGAGACATTGTTCCATTCGAAATCCACGCTTGCGTCCACGCGCTTCAACACCGGAGCAGCTGAAAAATTGATGTTCGCAAAGTATTCCGCGTTCAAGCCGGGCTGGGAATTCGGCCCACTCGTGCGAAGGTACTCGGACGGAATAACAACCGCGCTCGTTTCCGTGACCGGGGCTCCCATGGCGGTGAGAATCTTGGCGCCGCGAAAGCGTTTTCGAATGCCATCGATAATGGTGGTGTAGCTCGAGGGGTTGCCGTTGTAGTTGCCGAGGAGGACGCTTAGAGAATCAGCGTTAGGGCCGACGACCGCGATGGCCTTCACGGAAGATTTCAGCGGCAGCATATTGCCGTCATTTTTCAAGAGGACGACCGATTTGCGCGCGGCTTCGAGAGCGAGTTGGCGATGCGCAGGAGTGTCGTTGTCCGCGATGGTCAGTTTCGACCAAGGGACGCGCTCCGGCGGGTCGAACATGCCGAGGCGGAACCGCGCTTCGAACAGGCGTTTCACGCCGCGATCGATGTCGTCGTTCGAAAGCAAGCGATTCCGAACTGCGAAGGGCAGAGCGCCAAATTCGGGCCCGCAACTCAGGTCCGTTCCCGCTTTCACGGCGAGTGCCGCGGCTTGTTCGAGAGTTAAGACGAATCCGTGGCCCTGGTGAAGGTCGCTGATGGCCCAGCAATCGGAAACAACATACCCTTTGAAGCCCCATTTGTTGCGCAGAGCGTCAAAGAGCAGGTGATTCGCGCACGCCGGTTCGCTGCGCACGGAGTTGTACGCGCACATTACCGAATCGGCCTTGCCTTCCATAATCGTGGCGCGAAACGCGGGAGTATAGGTGTCCGCAAAATCGTGCGGGGAAACCGGCACATTAAAGCGATGCCGCAAAACTTCAGGGCCGCTGTGGACGGCAAAGTGCTTGGGTGTCGAGACTGTTTTCAAATAGCGCGGATCATCGCCTTGCAAGCCGGTAACGAAGGCCACTCCGATGCGGCTGGTGAGATAAGGATCTTCGCCGTAGGTTTCTTGGCCGCGTCCCCAACGCGGATCGCGAAAAATATTGATATTCGGCGACCAGAAGGTGAGGCCGTAATAGCGGCCAGTGTTTCCATGCTGGATGGCGTCGTTATATTTGGCCCGCGCTTCCGTGGAAATCACATCGGCGACACGATGGATCAAATCTGTATCCCAAGTGGCTGCGAGGCCGATGGCTTGGGGAAAGACGGTTGCATTCCCCGCCCGCGCCACGCCGTGCAAGCCCTCGTTCCACCAGTTGTACGCAGGAATGCTGAGGCGGGGAATTGCTGGCGCCACGTCTTGCATCTGCGAGACCTTCTCTTCCAGGGTCATGCGCGAAACCAGATCGTTCACGCGCTGCTCCAAGGGAAGGCTCGGGTCGAGATATGCGGCGCGAGCGGGTTCCTTCGCCGCGGAAGTGTTCGACGCAGTTTGTGCAGTCAAACTCGACTCGCCGAAGGTCAGGCACAGAACTACGGTGAGAAATCGAAAAGGACGGTTTTTCATGGCGAAGATTCTCGCCTACTCGATGCCTGTAGTCCAGTCGTGGTCCGTGACCGCAGATGTCAACCGTTAGCGAATTTCGGCAAGAACATCCCGGTCTGCTTCGCGTGGGCCGCAAACTTTTCTCCGAACTCCAGCGAGAGGAAGGACTCTTCGCGGCGCGCTTTCCAGTAAAAAGACAACCAGGCAATGGCCACGGCAAGCAATCCGCGCACTTCGCCCGTCGCGACGACGGTCCCGAAGAGCGCAAGCAGAATCCCGGTATAAATCGGATGGCGAATGTTGCGATATGGACCGGTGCGAATTAACTCGTGTCCTTCTTTCAAGGTGACGACGCCGCTCCAATTGGCCCCCAGATGCCAACGGGCCCAAAATGCAATAGCCACCCCCGCGGCGGTCAGCAGAACGCCGCTCCATTCCACCGTGGGGTTCGCGCGAACAAAGTGCGCACCGAGCCATCCGTAGCGCGCCTCGGGCCGAACCAAAAGTTCAGCAGCGGCGACCAGCGGGAGCGTATAGATGAGTCGCTGAGCCCAAGTTTCGCGCCGCTTGGTCTTCTTCCGCTTGAGCGCGGAGACCAGCCAATACAATCCAAACAAAATCCAGAGCGCGTTGATCCAATCTCGCGATGAGGAGAAGTCCATGCGTGTGTTGTTACATCAACTCCTCAACGAACGAACGGGCCACGTCGGGCGGCACCTTCAGATCGCCATGGACCAACGGGCCATTGTTCAGGACCGGCTCGGCAGCGTGCAGGGTGGAAACGTCCGTACGCTCGAAGAATTTCCCGATAGGAATCTCCTCGCCCCAGAGCAGCGACTTCTCCATGGCGGCCATCCAGTTGGTGGGATCATGAGCGGAATCCTCTTCGAGCTTCTTCACACGCGGACGGAACCACTGGTACGTATTGTCGTGATTGTAAGTCACGCACGGGCTGAAGACGTCCAGGAACGAGAAGCCAGGATGCTCGATGCCTTGCTTGATCAGCTCGGTCAGATGCTTCTGCTCGCCGCTGAAACCGCGCGCAACGAACGTCGCTCCGGCTGCCAGGGCCAGAGAAATGGGATTGACCGGCGCTTCGATGTTGCCGAAAGGCATGCTTTTCGTTTTCATGCCGACGCGGCTGGTTGGCGAGGTCTGGCCCGTGGTCAGACCGTAGATCTGGTTATCCATGACGATGTAGAGCAGGTCCACGTTGCGGCGCATCGAATGGACAAAATGGTTGCCGCCGATCCCGAAGCCGTCGCCGTCACCGCCCGTTACCAAAACGGTCAGCTCGTGATTGGCAAGCTTCAGGCCGGTGGCCACCGCCAAGGCGCGGCCGTGCAGCGTGTGCATTCCGTAGGTATTCATGTACCCAGGGAAGTTAGACGAGCATCCGATACCGCTGATGGTGACCACGTTGTAGGTCGGTATCCGCAGCTCAACCAGCGCTTTTTGTACCGCCGCCAGCACGCCAAAATCGCCGCATCCCGGACACCAGTCGGGATCGACTTTGCCTTTCAAATCCGCCATGGTCAGTTGCTGACTGGCACGCTGTACGCTTGTCGCCATTTGCGTATCCTCCTCAGACCATAATCTCGTGCATAGGAACGGACAGTTTCGTTCGACCCGTCAATTGTTCCTTCACCGCTTCCACAATGTGGTGAGGCATGAAGGGTTCACCGTCATATTTGCGAATGTGGCCGTCCGGCACAAAGCTGGTTTCGCTGCGCAGGTAGCGCGCAAACTGCCCGCTGTAATTGTTTTCCACGATGATGGTGTGCCGCGAGTCCTTGAGGATTTCCAGGATCGCTTCGCCATGCAGGGGCACGAGCCAGCGAATCTGCAGCCGATTGGCGGAGATTCCATCTTCATTGAGGATCTCGCAGGCTTCCTCGATTACACCTTTCGTGGAACCCCAGCCGATCAACGTAATGTCGGCGCCGCGCGGACCAGACAGACTTGGCGGCGGCACTGCCGCCTCGATCCCGGCCACTTTGCGCATGCGCTTTTCCATCATGGCCCGGCGCTTTATCGGATTGGTGAACTCATCGCTGATCAGCACGCCGTCTTCCATGTGCTCATCCGTGGCAACCGTGTGGATATGACCGGGCACGCCCGGAACCGCCCGCGGCGAAATGCCGCTGTCGGTGATTTTGTAGCGTTTGTAATCGCCATTCGTAGCAAGTGCGGACGGCGCCCCGTTTCCGTTGCCATTCGCCGTGATAAGCTCGCCGCGATCGATGTTCTGGTTGAAATCCAGATCGTTCGGATGCACGCTGAGCCGGCCTTCGGATAGCAGCAGGTCGCAAAGCACCAGCCCGGGACACTGGAAACGGTCGGCAAGGTTGAAAATCTCAGGTATGAGTTTGAAGCAATCGCCGATGTCCAGCGGAGCCGCAATAACTCGCGGATAATCGCCGAAAGCAGCGCCAAGCATTTGCCACAGGTCGCCCTGCTCGGTCTTGGTGGGAACGCCCGTGGACGGACCTGCTCGCTGACAATTGATAACTACCACCGGCGTTTCGATCATCGCGGACATGCCCAAGCCCTCGCTCATCAGAGCAAATCCGCCGCCCGAGGTGGCGCACATGGCGCGGACGCCGGCATGAGCCGCCCCAATCGTCATGTTGATCACGCCGATTTCGTCCTCCACCTGCCGCACCATGATGCCGGCCTTGCGCGCATGCGCGGCCATCCAATGCAGCACGCCGGTCGAAGGGCTCATGGGGTAAGCGCAGTAGAACTTCACGCCGGCCGCGGCTCCGCCCATCGCCATAGCCACGTTGCCGCTGAGAATCGCGTAGCGATTTTCCGTCTTGGGAAGGGGATTCGGGAAACCCGAAAAGTGCGCGGCCGCATAATCATAGCCAGCCCGCGCAACCCCGACGTTTTCGGCCACCACGGCTTCGCCTTTTTTCTTGAACTGCTCGCGGAGAACTTCTTCCAACGCCTGGAAACCGATGCCCATCATGTGCAGGCCGGCGCCGATCGCCAGCGTGTTCTGCGCGACCTTGTTTCGCGTGATGTCCGCCAACTCGGAAACAGGGAGCGGACAAAGCTGCACTCCATCCGCTGCGGGACCAGGCTTTATCGTGTCAGCATTGTAGATACAGGCCGCACCGCCGGTGAGCAATTGCAGATGCCGGTCCATGGTGTCCTGGTTCAGCGGGATGAGCAGGTCGAGGCGGTCACCCATGTTGGTGACTTTTTCCGTTCCTGTTCGAATCGTCAGTAAGGTGTGGCCGCCGCGGATGATGGATTGATAGGCGTTGTAGGCGTTCAGGTGCAGGCCGCGCCGGCTGAAAATCTTTGCAAAAATGTCGCCCGGGGTGGCGACTCCTTGTCCGGCCGCGCCTCCGATACCGATAGCGAAGGTCTGCTTCATCGCACCCTCTCTTACTGAGTGCCGGCCGTTCCACTGCCCCCCAGCGCTCGGCCGGGCTCAATTAAAAGTTCGTTTTCCCGTCAGCGAGACTCCTCCTGTGAAGAACCAGCTAGTTTTTCGGGTAGGCGGAGTATACACCCAAACCTTCGGCATATCCCCACCAGCTAGAGATTTAGATTCGACCGAAGCCGGGTTAGCTGGGAGTATGTAGGGACAAAAAGGCTATGATTCGTCCCATGACGAACTTCGATCTCGCCAAATTGTCCGCGCATCAGCCAAATTGGAGGCTGTTTTTGTTGGCCTGCGAGGAGCACACTCTTCCCCATGAAAAACAAATCCCAGCACAAACTCGGGCCGCAAACACGAGCCATTCACGGCGGCGAACCGAATCGCCGCGGCGTCAACGGGCCCATCGTCACGGAAATCGTCCGCTCCTCCACTTTCACTTTTTCTTCCACCGAGGAAATGAAACTGTGGGCCGAGGGCAAAAACAAAGCCTACATTTACACGCGCTACGGCAATCCCACGCTCTCCGTGGCGGAAAAGAAAATCGCTGCGCTGGAAGGCGCGGAAGCCGCGGTGGTCACCTCTTCCGGCATGGCGGCCATTTCTTCGGCGTTGCTTGCCGCGCTGAAGGCCGGCGATGAATTGATTTCCACTGCGGAAGTCTACGGCGGCTCGTATCGCCTGATGCGCGACGTTTTCCCCAACATGGGCATTACCGTGCGCCACGTCGCGACCGACTTGGCGGGCATCGAAAATCTTGTTACGCCGCGCTCGAAGGTTCTTTACGTCGAAACACCTACGAACCCCACGCTGCGTCTCGTCGATATCCAAAAAGCGGTGGCGTTCGCCAAGAAGAACAAGCTGGTCTCCATCATCGACAACACATTCGCCACACCAGTCCTGCAGAACCCCATCGCGCTTGGATACGACATGGTCGTTCACAGCGCAACGAAAGCTTTGGCCGGCCACTCCGACATTATCGCGGGGGTCGCTGTCGGCAATTCAGATTGGATGCAACGCGTGCGTCAGATGATTATCTATTTGGGCGGTTCGATGGATCCGGGAGCGGCGTACCTCCTGATTCGCGGAATCAAAACGCTTGGCGTGCGCGTGCAGCGCCAGTGTGAAAACGCCATTGCCGTCGCTAAATTTCTGGAGAAACATCCGAAAGTGGCGCGCGTACATTATCCCGGGCTGAAGTCGCATGCGGATCACAAGCTCGCGGCAAGGCAGATGCGCGGATTCGGATCCATGCTGGCGTTCGACATGAAGGGCGGGCTGCCGGCGGCGCGGCGCTTCTGCGATCGCGTGCGGCTGTTTCTGCTGGCGGCGAGTCTTGGCGGAGTCGAGTCGCTGGTGATTCTTCCGCTTTACAGTTCACACTACAACATGAGCAACGAAGAATTGCAGCGCGCTGGCGTCAGTCCTGGAACGGTGCGCGTTTCGATCGGTCTCGAAGACAAAGAAGATTTGATCGAAGATTTGAAACAGGCGCTCGGCTGATTTTTCGGCGCGTAGTTTGAGTCTGGCGCCCCCGCTCCATTTTTCGCACTCAGCTCTTGCGGCGTCGCAACTGCACCGGTCTTCAAGACCGGCCACTACAGAATCAAACCAAAAACGGCTAAGCGAAATCCTTAGACTTCGCGGCGGGGACGGGGACCGGCGTAAATTCGTCCTGCTCGAGAAGCAGGGACTTCACGATGTCTTCCAGTTCGTGCTCGCTCTTCACATGCTCGGGATAATTGTGCGCGGTAATGTCGAAGGACACGTTGTGCTTGGCGCGGACGCTTTGTAGTTCTTCCTGCAGGCGGACGGCGACGCGCTTGGCATTCAGAACGTCAGTCTCCGGAAGGACCAGTGCGAACGTATCCGTCGCAAGACGGTAGATGGAATCGGTCGGCCGCAATTTGCGGGACATCGCTTTCGCGGCGTCGCTCCAGGCTTCCGAGCTGCCGTCGTTTTCCTTGGCGGCTGTAAGACGGCTGACTTCTTTTGCGGAAGCGCCGGCGGGCTTGGCCTTCACAAGCAAGATGGAGAGCGTCTTTTGCATGGTCATAGCCCTCCGGTATTCCATGGTCAGGCGATCCCAGAAATGATTTTGATCGGGCATGGTCTGGAGCAAGTCAACGCTGGCCTGATGCTGCAAGGTAACGTTGCGTTCCAGTTCGGCCAGAATTTGTTCCTTGAGCTTGCGTACGGTGCGCTGGCGTTCGAGCAAGTAGCCGACGAAGAGCAGCGTCAGCGCGCAAAAACCGAAGAAGGCCACGCGAAGCGTCCACTTGTTGCCAACGGGGCGAAGAAACACTAGCGGGTACATGAACATAGCCAGCCCGGCCGCCTGCACCAGAACGAAGGCAGCAGCCAGAATGGTGAGCTGCAGCTCACGGCGTTCCAGGCGATCGAGTTCTGTGCGGTTCAGCGTACCCATATCGTTTTTAGTGGCGACCGTAAGTACAGTCGACTTCAAATGGCGCCGTGAGTACGGTCAATTCTCTTGCGATCCCAACCCAGTCGGGTCGGCCTCTTCTGCTCCGACTCGCTAAGACTTTGGCCGAGGCAGACTCCCCCTTGGGCGATAGCTCCATGGTCGGGCTCGGAGACGTTTTCTTCAATGGGCGCGAAGTACTGTGTAGCGGAAATGCTACTGTCCGTTTGTCGTGCGAGGGAGGAAATCCGGATATCCCGCAAAAACCCGATTGCCCGCAAACTACGTCAGGTACGATCACGGGAACGACGAACGCGGGCGACATCGTTGAACTCCGGCACAACCGACCAGGCGCTGGACCTGCATGACTTCGCCGGGTTCCTGAGCGCGCTGCGCGCCGGCTCCGGCTATGCGAACATGCACACCACGCGATTTTCCGGTGGCGAAATTCGGGGACAGATCCGCGTCGGAGGTGGGGACGCTGGAAAACTAGAAACTAGAAGGCAGAAAGTAGAAATAGGAAAAATTCTAGGCTCCGCTGTCCAGAGGAGGCCGAGCTTTTTGGCGACAGAGGAAAAGTCTTCGCGGGCGGGATCGGGAGCAGTACGCTTGTGGCTGGACTGGGAGCGGGAGCTTCATGCCGAGGGAGTCGGTGAACCAGACGAACCCTGAAGTCTGCTGATCAATGCTTTCAGATGGGGGATGTCTTGCCCAGAGAGCGCGGTGAATTTTAATCCCCGTCCTGCACCGGGCTGTATATGGCGGACGACGGCTTCGGCCCTGATTTGTCCTTCCTGAACAAGAAAGTGAAGCTTGACCTCCTTGCCGACATCCCGCACCTCTTTTGTTTCGATGAATAGTCCTCCCAAACACAGGTCCCGGACGCGGGAAGTATCCTCCAGTCCGGCACATTTCCAGTAGACCCAGACTTCGCCGGGCGTCTCAATTCGCAGGTGGCGTCTTCTCGAAGGAATGTTTGGATCCCGCGAGGAGGGCTTATTGGTGGGCACGTCTCTCCTCCCCGGATTCGGTGAGGCTCCCTACGCAACGCTGCACCTGCCCAGGTAGCTCCGTCTCCAAGACGCAGCGATGATTCTCTCAAAGACTTCCCCAGGAGGACGGATGTCTTCAAGGGGATCCCTGCCACAGGTGTAGGTCTGATAACACTTAAGTTCAATCGGGTGTGTACAGCAAATTCGAGTGGTTGAAGACCACAGTTGGGACACCGGGCGCGGCGCGGCCGGCAAAAGAGGAACGATAAGCGGGGAGCAGAGAAGCAGAACGGGCGGCACGACTTGCGTCGCGCCGCCCGTTTGTAATTTTGTGAAGTGAGCTAATTCAGCAGAGCTGGATTAGCTGTTCCTTAGAGGGGCTGTACGTTCGAGGCCTGCAGGCCCTTGGGGCCCTTGGAAACTTCGAATTCAAC
>MNEA01000138.1 GCA_001917435.1 Acidobacteria bacterium 13_2_20CM_2_57_6 | reverse complement strand
GGACGCCTCCAAGGTAGGTCAGGATTTTTTGGCGAAAACCCTTCTACCACGGATTCCGTCCCCTCCCCCTTATCCGAAACGATAAACCTCTGTCCTTCCATCACTTGCACGCGTTTGCAACAAAAACTCAGGAAGGTCCTGCTTACAAGATTTGCATTTCGTAAGTGATTGATTCCAAAGGGCACGTTTGCCGCTGTGCAGGTCCAGCAAATTCAAAAATGGAATCTAGAAAGAGAAAAGCGCGAGCAGAGTTCTTGTAGCCCGAATGCGGTTTTACCCAAAAGAGAGTATACCAGAAAGTATAATAAAGTCAAGGACTATTTTGGTTTGGAAGGGCTTTCTAAGGAATCCCCTTGTGCGCCAAAGAAACCGGGACTAGCTGGCTCGGTGTTTGGCGAGGATGAGGGTGATGTCGTCGTGCTGCTCGTGGGGGGTGAAGCGCTGGACTTCGTCGACGATTGCAGTCAGCGCGGCTTGCGAACAGACATTGCTGTGGCGCTGCAAGGCTTCGATGAGACGCTGTTCGCCGAATTGTTCCTCGGCGGAGTTGTAAGATTCGGTGATCCCATCAGTGTAGAGGGCGAGGGTATCCCCTGAGCGCAGCTGACATTCTCCGATTTCGCAATCCCAATCCTTAAAGATTCCCAGGACGGTGGCGGTGGCTTCGAGGCGCTCGACGGTGTGGTCGCTATGCAGGAGAAGAGCGGGAAGATGACCGCAATTGGCATAACGCAACCGGCTGGCAGTGTCGTCATATTCGGCGAAGAAGAGAGTGGCGAAGGCGCCGTCCGGCGTGTTGTCACAGAAAAGCTGATTCACCGAACATAAGAGGCGCTGTGGCTGGTCCAGAGCGATGGCGCACTGGCTGCGGAGATTGGCTTGCAGATTGGCCATCAGGAGAGCAGCGGCGATTCCTTTTCCGGAGATGTCGCCGATGACGAAGCCGAGGCGCCCTTGGCCGAGATCCAGGAAGTCGTAGTAGTCGCCGCCGACTTTGCGCGCCTGCATGCAAAGGCCCGCATACTCAAGCGTCTTGAGCGGGGGCAGAGTCTGCGGGAAGAGACGGGCCTGGACCTGCTTGGCGATTTCGATTTCTTGCGCGGCGCGGCGTTCGGATTCTAGCTTCTCGGCAAGGGCACGGCGCTGCGCTTCGACCGCGTGGGTCACTTCGTCGAAGCTCACCAGCGAAAAGGAATTGCCGTCGAGATCCCTGAAACGGGTAAAGACACCGCCCCAAATCGGGGCATGCTCCGCGCTGGACGCCGTTGGGTCCGCCGAATGCGGGGCGCGCACGTGCACCTCATACTTGAGGCGCTTCAGGCGCGGCGCGAACTGGAAGCGAACTCCGCGTTTGGTCCATTCGCGGTACTTGGCAATTACATCCTCGGTGACAAAGGTGACCGGTATGGGCCGGCCAATGAGCTTGTGCTGTTCCGAGCCGGGCTCCGGTGCGACGAGCGTAAGGTTTGCCGTGCCGTCGGGAGGAGCAACGGTTACAAAGCGGCGATCGGGCTGAATACGGGCGTCAAAGATCAATTGAAAGCCGAGTTGTTCGAGGTAGAAATGTAGGCTGAGCTCGAGATCGCGAACGTAGATGGTGACCGACTGGAGGCGCAGGTAGGGATCCCGGCGATCCAGGCGAACAGCGGAACCGTCAGCCCACTCAGAGGGAGAATTGCCCATGCGCGTGATTATAAGGCGGAAAGCGATCCCTCCGCGCGCAACTCTGGAGACGGCCGTCTGCGAACCAGCGAGTGCGCGAGGTTAGCCTTCGGACCAGCCGAGCGCGGTGAGAGCGTGGTGGAGGCGGGCGAGGGGCAGGCCAACGACGTTGAAGTAACAGCCTTCGATGCGCGGGATGTAGCGGCTGGCGCGGCCCTGGATGCCATAGCCGCCGGCTTTGTCGTGGGGCTCGCCGGTTGCGAGATAGCGGTCGATCTCATCCGCCGAAAGCATGGCGAAATGCACCAGCGTGGACTCGACGAAAGTGAGCCGCTCGGCGTCGGGAAGGCGGATGAGGGCGATGACGATGGCGGGGCCAACGGCGCGCGCCGCAACGAGTTCGGCTTTGGCGACGGCCAGACGTTCAACGAGGACGTGGGCGGCTTCACCCTGGTAAGGAGTTTCGTCAATGGAGGAGGACATCACGGTGAACGAGAATCCAGCGTCGCGCAAGATTTCGGCGCGGCGGACAGAGGCCGAGGCGAGGATGAGCTTCATCGGGAATCCCGGGATTTCCGGAGAGGAAGAATACTATAGCGTGAGCACCGTGAGAGCATGTGCTTGGGTCCAACGAAAGAAGCGGGCGTCAGATGATGACGGATTCCTGGTATTCGCCGAAGACACGGCGGAGGGCGTCAGAGATTTCGCCGATGGTGGCATTGGCTTCGACGGCGGCGAGGATGGCGGGGAGGAGGTTTTCGGAAGTGGAAGCGCGGCGCTGGAGTTCGGCGAGGGCGGATTGGGCGCGGGCGGAGTCGCGCTTGGCGCGGAGAGCATTCAAGCGAGCGATTTGGGAGCGTTCGATTTCGGCGTCAATGCGGAGAATGGGGATGGCGCGATCTTCTTGTGCGATAAAATCATTCACACCGACGACGATTTGCTCTTTTTTCTCGATGGCGCGCTGGAACTCGTACGCGGCCTTTTGGATTTCACTCTGGACGAAGCCAGCTTCGATGGCGCGCAACATTCCACCCATCGCGTCTATTTTTTCCAGGTACTTGACGGCGCCCGTTTCGATTTCGTTGGTAAGGGATTCGATGGCGTAGGAGCCGGCAACGGGGTCGACAGTATTGGCGATCCCGGTTTCGTTAGCAAGAATTTGCTGCGTACGCAGAGCGATGAGCGCGGCATCTTTGGTGGGCAAGGCAAGCGCTTCGTCAAGAGAATTGGTGTGCAAGGACTGGCAGCCGCCGAGAACGGCAGCGAGCGCCTGAACGGCTACGCGAACAATGTTGTTCTCGGGCTGCTGCGCGGTGAGGGAAGAGCCGGCGGTCTGCGCGTGGAAACGCAGCATCAGCGAGCGCGCGTCTTTTGCGGCAAAGCGCTCCACCATGATTTTCGCCCAGAGGCGGCGGGCGGCGCGGTACTTGGCGATTTCTTCCAGAAGATCGTTGTGGGCATTGAAGAAGAAAGAAAGCTGTGGGGCGAAATCATCGACGCGGAGTCCAGCGTCGAGCGCGGCCTGGACGTAGGCCACGCCATCAGCGAGGGTGAAGGCGACTTCCTGGACGGCCGTCGAGCCGGCTTCGCGGATGTGATAACCGGAGATGGAAATGGTGTTCCATTTGGGAAGATGGTCGCGGCACCAGGAGAAAATGTCGGTGACGATGCGCATCGCGGGACGTACGGGATAGATGTAAGTGCCGCGGGCGATGTATTCTTTCAAGATGTCGTTTTGCACGGTGCCGGAAAGTTTTTGCAGGCTGGCGCCTTGGCGCTTGGCAACCGCGACGTAGAGACAGAGAAGGATGGCGGCAGTGGCGTTGATGGTCATGGAAGTAGAAACTTTTTCGAGCGGGATGCCGTCGAAAAGCGTTTCCATGTCTTCGAGGGAGTCGATGGCAACGCCGACTTTGCCGACTTCACCAAGGGCGAGAGCGTGATCGGAATCCATGCCGATTTGGGTAGGAAGATCGAAGGCGACGGAGAGGCCAGCCTGACCTTTGCTGAGGAGATAGCGATAACGCTGGTTGGATTCGACTGCGGTGCCAAAGCCGGCGTACTGGCGCATGGTCCAGAAGCGGCCGCGGTACATGGTGGGATAGATGCCGCGAGTGAAGGGGAATTCGCCGGGATAACTGAGAACGGATTTGGGATCCCAGTTGGCGAGGTTTTCTTCGGTATAGAGGCGATCGATGGGAATGCCGGAGGGCGTGGTGAATTTCTTTTTGCGCTCGGGGGGAGTGGCGGATTTGGTTTTGGTATCAGACATGGAAGCCGGAAAATCGAAAATGGAAATTCGGAAAGGGCTCCTTGCCAGGCAAGCGCGGCAGACGCAGTAAGACCATTTTCACAACTTGCGAGCCCTGCGGAACGAAGTCACCGCGAAAAAGAGAAAGAGCAGAGCCACGGCAACCGCAAGACCGATGAGCCAGCGGGCGACGTCGCGCGTCCAGGCGCGCAACGCGGCGTTGAGCCAACCCAGCGCGAGGACGGCGAAGACCGCGGCGATGGCCTCGTGAAAAAGCTGCCGGAGCGCGCGCCAGAGGCGCCGGAAACCGCCTTGCTGCTGCGGCGCGGCAGCGGTGCTTACGGCCGTCGACATAAGAACATCTTAGCGCAAAACCGAGCGGACACCAGAAAACCAGGCCGGCGCCGGCCTTATGCGAGGCCGGAGAACCTGAACAAAGGTACTGTGAACGGATTAGAGACAACGGAGTGAAGCGCTCTTGTATCCAACAATATGTGGGCCTAAAATGGCCAAAGTGGTACGGGAGAAACCCCTTGCAACTCGATGATCACCTGAAAAACTTGCTCCGTGAACTGGGACACGCGATCAATGATACGGTGTCCGACTCCGACCGCATCACGGGTGCGATTGCCGGAGTGCGCGCGCATGGGTACGATATCGTGCTGAAGCTGGACGCGACCATCGGACTGGCGAAGCGCGACGCAGCTGCGGCGGAGGCGGCAAAGCTAACGACGCAAGACCGTCGGTTCCTGGAGTCTCTGCGAATTCAGGTGGATCAGGAACCATTCTCCGAGGATAATGACAAGAAACCAGCCCCGCGGCTGGCCATGACCCCCCAGGACGTGCGGTTTCTGAAGTCCTTGCGGATTGCCACGGACGACGCTGAATGAAGAGGTTCGCTAAAATTGGCTGGCTCGGACTACCGCTGATGCTTGCGGCGTCGGGCGTTTTTTCCGCGCCTGCTGGCGCGCAGACGCCAGTGACCGTGCCGATCATCGTGGCTGAGACAGCGGCCCCGATCATCGTCAACGCGGTGAAGCCGAAGTCCAAGACGACGGGACTTGATAAGTTTGAAGGTTTCGTGATGAATGCAAACAGCGCGCAGATTACCGTGCGCGCGAAAGGGAACGATTTGACGATCAGAACGTTCCCGCTTTCGGAAGCCGCGTCCGCCATGATGCTGAAAATCATCGACAAAGGCGGCTACCAATACGGCGACAAAGTGACGGTTTATTACGAACCCGCCACGTCGAAAGCGATCAAGCTCAAAGGGAAACCCTCGAAGCCCATTTGATTCGCGGAGCGGCAGCATGCTTCGCTTGCCTGCGGTTGCCGGACGTTTCTATCCCTCCGATCCTGCGGAACTTACAGCGCTCATTCACAAATGCACCCCCACGAAATCGGGAGAGCCACGCATTCCGGTCAGGGCGTGCCTTGTGCCACACGCTGGTTACGTTTATTCGGGACACGTAGCCGGGGCGGTGCTTTCGCGGATTGCGTTTCCCAGAAAAATTATCATTCTCGGCGTGCGGCATTATCCGCGGGGTGAGCCGGCAGCGATCCTTTCGAGCGGCGCCTGGCGCACGCCGCTAGGAGACGCGCCGGTTGATGAAGCGCTGGCAGAAGCGTTGAAAAAAGCAGGCCCGCTGCTGCGCGAGGACAGCGTAGCACATAGCGCCGAGCATTCGCTGGAAGTACAGGTGCCATTCCTTCAGGTGCTGGTGCCGGAGTTCACATTTGTTCCCGTAGCGCTGGGAACCGTGCAATTCGAAGACCTGGTGAGTACGGGAGAAGCCATCGCGCAGGTGCTTGAGAGCGCAAAAGAGAGCGTGCTTTTATTGACGACCTCGGATTTGAATCATTATGAGGATGACGCCACCACACGCATCAAGGACCGCAAAGCCATCGAAGAGTTGCTGGCCCTGAGGGCACGCGGACTCTACGACACCTGCCGCAACCACGGGATTTCGATGTGCGGTTTGGGACCGGCGGTGGCGATGCTCACGGCGCTGAATGCTCTGGGTGTGAAGAGAACAGAATTGGTGAAATATGCGACGTCCGCGGACGTTTCTGGAGATCGCGACTCCGTCGTGGGCTATGCAGGGATGATTTTTTCGTGATACAGCGAATCGCGAACCGGATGTACCGCAAAGGAAAACAGCGTCCTCAAGGGAGAAGCTGTTTTTACGATCGCTACCCAATCGCTAGTGCGGCCGGCCGGAGCCGGAAGACGGGTGAGATGCCGGGGGCGAAGAAGAGGGGGACGGAGAGGATGAGGACCGTCCCGATGCACCTGCACCCGCTGAGCTCGAAGAGGACGACCCGCCGCCCCAACTGCCGCCTCGGCCACTTCCGCTGGAGCTCCCGCCGCGATCACCGCTCGAATAACGCGGGGCAGGTGGCGGTGCGATGTTGCGTGGAGGCGGAGTGGAACTGGCGCTGCGGGACGCTGGAGGATTCACAGGAGCGCGCGGCGGCGTGACGCCGCTAGGTGTCACAGTGGGAGTCCCGGTCCGTCCATTTTCGACGTGGATTCCGCTGGTCTTCATGGTGGACGAAGCCGCCGAAGAGGAAGGCGATGAAGAATTCGTATTCACAAAGCGGCGTTCGACCGGATCGAAGGCAATCGTGGAATGGCCGTCGGGTGAGCCGGCACGAATTCCAGATTGGCCTTCAACGAAAGTTCTCGAAACGCGGATCGGCGGCGCTGTAACTGCCAGATTACCGCTCAGTGCGTCGCGAGGCGGCGCTTTCAATGTTTCCCATTTTTGTCCAGGCGCGACGGGCAGGAGCTGCGAGCTCACGCCTTTCATTCCAACACCAGAGAAAACGCCACGCTCCAAATTCAAAGGAGTTTTTCCTTTTTGATCGAGTGGATGCATAGGCACGACACCGATCTTGCCACTCTGCCGGACGAAGACACCCGTCACCGGATGGTAGATGGGGCGCGGTGGGTGAACTCTAGGAGGAAACCGCCTTATTGGACCGACTGGATACGCGGTGTATCCGTAGAGGACCGGCGGGGAATAAAACCAGCCGCCGCAGGAGGCGTCGAACAGCCAGCCGCCGTAATGATAGGGCGCCCAGCCCCAGGGCTGAAAGCTGACCCAGGTCCAGCCAATCGACGGATCCATGATCCATTGCCCATTGGTAAAGGGTGACCAGCCGAGGCCAGCCCCGAACGGCCTCCAACCATAGCCATAGGACCCGCAGTTCGAAAAGGCGCCATAGGTATAGAGGTCGGCGAATCCGGGCGCGTAATAAGGCGAACCGGTATATTGCAGCGCCGCGCTCGTGGCGTTGGAAACGCTATCGATGCGGCCGGAAACCCAGCGATCAAAGTCGTCTTCCTCCGGAAGGCGGCCGACGTTCAGGGAAGAATCGTCGCCCGCTTTCATGGAAAGAGACTGGCCCTTTTCGAGGCGCGTCTCATTCTTATTCTTATGGTGCAAAACAGAGACCCGCCCTTGATAAGCCTCGACGGTACTGCCGTCGTCGAAATTATCGAGGCGGAATCGAGTCCGAGTGCTGGCTTCCACGGTGAAGTCACCGCCAGTGACGCTGAAGTAGTCGCCGCCCGCCGGATTCACGTAAAAGGAAGCGCTGCCTTGGCGAAGAACTAGGCGCGTTGTCCGAGCCGAATCATTGAGGGAGAGATCGTAGAACTCCAGGACAGTGTTTTCCTTGAGAAAAGCCATTGCGCCATTCTCGAATTCCACTTCCGCGCGGCCTTTGTCCGTGGCAAGAACGTAGCCCTGGCGGATCGGCAGATTCAGGCTGACGGTTTCCCACGTTGCGCTGGAATCTGAGAGAGGGTCACCGTGGGTCTGGCGAGCGAAGCGAACGTCGCCTTGAACAAGGCTCAGGCGGATGATGCGGGCGTGGCTGGAATCCGCCGCGGCGGGAGGCGCACCTATGAAGAGCGAGCTCAAGAGAACGACCAAAAGGAAAAGAATCAGTTTGCGGGAAGTCATATTCACCCCCTCACGGGGACGCGGCCTAAATCATTAGACGATTAAAAGAAAGGGCAGGTTACTCGTACTGGCGCCCGGAACCATGGTCTCGCCTGCGAATGGCGGCGTCAAGGGGAGTCTGGGCGAGTCTGGGCACGGAGGGTAACGAGCGCTTACTTATAGGTTCTATTTGAAACATGGTTGGGGCACAAATTAGGTTAATCAAAATGTTTTCGTCCTGGTCCCTTGACACCCCAAAAATGAAACGCTAGCTTCAAAAGGGGGAGTGTTTACACGATTTTGATCCTGCGTCCGCCGTCCCTTTCAAGAAAAGGGCGTCCGCGAGGCGAATAGACGTTTGCTCACGACCGTGAGCCTATACCTGAGGGGGGTTATGCGAGGCATTCACAGAATTTTAGCCGCAGTATTGGTGCTGGTGGGATTACTGATGGGCACGCGTGCTTGCGGGCAAGGCGGCGCGACGGGAGCAATCAGCGGCGTTGTAGTGGATACAAGTGGCGGGTCGGTGGCCGACGCCGAAGTCCAGATCATCGATACACGCACGGAATTGCTGGCACGCAAGGTTTCGACAAACGCGGACGGATTGTTCGTCGTGCCGCTGCTGCCGCCGGGGACGTACATCGTGGTGGTGAACAAGTCCGGGTTCGCGGAAGCCAAAGCTTCCGGCATCGAGGTGCGCGTCACAGAGACGACGAAGGTGACGATTACACTGAAGCCCGGCGCAGTGAGCGAAAAGGTGGAAATTTCCGCGCAAGTTACAACCGTGGAGACCACGAACGCGGCGACCGGCCAGTCGCTGGGCACAGAGACCGTGCGGGAATTACCGTTGGCAACACAGAACTATCAGCAATTGCTGACGCTTTCCACCGGCGCTCAGAGCGAACTGAATGCTTCGGCGCAACTGGGACGGGGCAACGTTCGCGTGATCGTGAACGGACAACGCGAGGACAACAACAATTACCTAATTGAAGGCATCAGCGCGACGGACTACAACGTGGCGCAGGCGACGTACGTTCCTTTGCCGAATCCCGATGTGATCCAGGAATTCAAGGTGCAAACATCGCTCTATGATGCGAGCCAGGGTCGCAACGGCGGAGGGAACGTCAACGCCATCCTCAAATCCGGCACGCGCGAATTGCATGGCGATGTGTATGAGTTTTTCCGGAACGACGTCCTGAACGCCAACGATTTTTTTCTAAACGCCGCGGGCCAGAAACGTCCACCGGTGAAACAAAACATTTTCGGCGGCAGCCTTGGCGGGCCAGCGGGCCGGGAAAAATACGGCTTCTTCTTCGTGAATTATCAGGGGACACGGCAGCGAAGCGCACTCTCACCGGGCACACAGATTAACAATCCGGGGTTTCCTTCCTTGCCGACCACACGCGATGCCACGTCGATCGCAAACGCGCTCAGCACGCAAGCTTTTCCGATTGCGCCCACGGACATCGATCCGGTCATCCTGAAACTGCTGCAGTTCAAGAGCGGCCAGTTTGGCGATCCGAACGGATTCCTGATTCCTTCCGTGGGCACTCCAGACTTGAATCCCAACAAGACTACGTCCTATGCCACTGCGCCCCTCATCATCAGCAAGCCGGGGAAGTATACCGACGATCAATTCACGGCCAACTGGGACCGTGAGTTCCATGGCGCGCAGGACAAGGTTGCGGCACGGTTTTTTTTCTCGGATTCGGAATCGCTGCTGCCATTTGGCGCGGGCGGCTTGCAGGCGTCTCTGGGAGGAACGTTGGCGAGCAGTATCAGCGCCACGGATCTGAATTTTCCCTACGACATTCCCGTGCGCGGGCGGTTTTTTAGCGTGAACGAAACGCACCTCTTCTCTCCCGCGCTCGTCAATGATTTCCGGTTTGGGTTCGTGCACATCAACGACAGCCTGATCAATGTGCCGCCCGTGACAGTGACGGACCTGGGCATCAACCGGCCCACAAACAACATCACGAAATCCATTTACAAGTTCACGCTCGGGAGTTCCGGCTTTCAGATCGGGCCGACGCCGCCCGCGGACCAGTTTCAGAATCAAGACACGTTCAATTTCGTGGACACGGTCAGCTGGGTGCGGGGGGCGCATTTCCTGCGGTTCGGCGGGGAGTACACGCGCGTAAACCTCGACAAGCTATTTCCGCAGACGTTTAATGGACAATTGTTCTTCGTAAACAGCCCCGGGGGAGCCACGGATTTTCAAAAACTCGTTGTGGGAGCGCCGGATTTCAGCTTTGGCGGAGGCGGCGTCTTCAACCACCAATACCGCAACAACAACTTCGGATTTTTCGCGCAAGATGATTGGAAAGTTCGGCCGGATTTGACGCTGAACCTGGGCGTCCGGACGGAAGTTCTGGGCGCCTTTTACGACAATCTTTGCCACATCGGCAATTTCGATCCCCAGCTCGCGGATAGCGGGAAGTATCCCTTTGTCTACGGGGGGTGTGCGAACAAGCTGAACCTCGCAGGCCTCAGCGGCTCCGGGAACAACACGACTTACAAAAACAATTTCACGACGGGCCTGGGCCCGCGACTCGGATTTGCCTGGGACGTGTTCGGTCGCCACACGACGACAGTTCGCGGGGGCTACGGCATCTACTTCGTGCGCGAAGACGTCGGCACGGTTGACCAGCTATCGTTCCAAGCGCCATATCTGCCGATTGCGTTCGGCGGCGGCAGTGCTGGCAGCTTGTCGAATTTTTTCCTGACCGGCGTAAACGCGCTCCCGAAAGCCGGAGTGCTCGATCCCAATTTCGTGCCGTGCCTGGGAGCTCTGCAGAATTTTCCGAGCGGGGATACCAGGCAATTCCCGAACTACGCCTGCGCGACGGGGAGCGCGGGGCTCGTCCCATCGCAGTTTCTGTTTGTGCTGACGGTGCCGCGGACCTTCAAGGCACCGAACACGCAACAGTGGAACTTGACGATCCAGCGCGCGCTGGGAAAGAGCTGGGTATTCGAGGCCGGGTACATTGGGACGCACGCTCTTCATCTGCGGGAGACGCGCACGAGCATTCAAGCGAAGCTGGCAACTGCGGCGAAACCGCTCACAGTCAGGGCAGAAGACGGAACGCCATTTGTCATCACCGAAAGCACGGCCGGGAATGGAGTCGCGCGATCCAATTTACAAGGATTCAACGGCTATGGTGGCTTCCAGATTTTTGCCAATGACGCCTATTCCCACTATCACTCTTTGCAAACCACTCTTTCACGGCGGTGGCTGGCGGGCTACTTTCAGGCGGCTTATACGTGGTCAAAGTCCACGGACGCGACCTCGAGCGGCAATACGGCGCTAAACACAGCGTTCAATGATGAGACCGACCTGAAGTTTTCCCGCGGGCTATCGGACTTCGACCGGACCCACCGGTTTGTCGTGAGCTATCGCTACGACTTGCCGTCTTACAACGGTGAAACAGGTGTAAAGGGGACGTTGCTGACCGGTTGGGCTTTGAGCGGCATCACTATCTTCCAATCGGGGGTTCCGTTCTCCGTGACGGACTCGGCGGCAGGCACCGCCTATCTTGGAGCGGGGCTGGCATCGGCAACGCTCGGCGCGCAGCTTACACCGGGAGGGTCCATCGGAGCTGGAACCACGACCGGCGACATTCACTCCCGGCTGAACGGCTATCTCAGCCTGACGAACTTCACAACCGCACCGGTTGCTGACCCGGCCGGTTGCGTCGCCGATCCAGCCTTTGCGTGCACGACGGCTTTCGGAAACCTGGGCCGGAACATCTACCGAGGCCCGTTCCAGCAGAACTGGGACTTTTCTTTAATCAAGAATTTTAAGCTGACCGAACGGCAGTCGTTGCGCTTCACGACGGACTTCTTCAACATCTGGAACCACGTTAACTTCGCGAATCCTTCGATCAACGATGTGGAAACCATCACTCACGACAATCTGGGGAATCCTACTTCGGACGGACCTTTCGGAAAGATTTTCTCGACTGTCGGGACGCCGCGGTTGATCCAGTTCTCGCTGCGTTACACATTCTAGTTGACAGGATGCTCAGAAGGCCTGGCTTCCCGCGAAGTGATAAGATTTTCGCTCGGACTACGTCATGGCACGGATCGCATCTCGCGTTTCCCAATTGAATGGCGAAGGCGCATTGGCGGTTTATTCGCGCGCCAAAGAACTTGAGCGCCAGGGTCGGTCGATCATTCATCTGGAGCTTGGCGAACCGGATTTTCATCCTGCGCCGCCCGTTGTGGATGGTCTGCGTAGCGCTGTGGCAGCGGGGCGCGACCGGTATTGCTCCACGCGCGGTGTGCCGGCACTGCGCGAGGCCATTGCGGATTACTTGAAGCGCACGCGCAGGGTGGATGCGACGGCGGAGCAGGTAATCGTGGCGCCCGGCTGCAAAATGGCGCTCTCGTTAGCAATGATGGCGCTGATCGAGCCGGGCGATGAAGTGCTTTTTCCAGATCCGAGCTTTCCGATTTATCCGTCGTTCGCCCGCGGGCTGGGAGCCACGGCTGTTCCTTATTGGCTGGAAGAGAAAAACAAGTTCCAGCCTGATGTGGATGAGATCGCGCGACAGATCACGCCGCGCGCGACCATGCTGATCTTCAATTCGCCGAACAACCCGACGGGGACAGTTTTTAGCGATGAGGTTTTGCAGAAAGTTGCCATGCTGGCTACGAAGCACGATCTCTGGGTCATCGCGGACGAGATTTACGCGCGCATTCTCTTCAGCGGGGAGTACAAATCCATTCGGTCGCTTCCCGGTATGACGGAGCGCACGGTGATCATTGACGGATTCTCAAAAAGTTTTGCAATGACCGGCTGGCGGCTTGGGTATGCCGTGGCGCCCGAGGAAGTGATTGATGCCATGGACCTGCTGGTGCTGAACACGTTTACGTGCGCGGCGGAATTCACGCAGGTGGCGGCCATTGAGGCTTTGCGCGATTCCACAAACGCCGTTGAGGCGATGGTGGCGGAATACCGCAAACGGCGGGATCAGTTCGTTGCCGGGCTCAATCAAATCCCCGGATTCCGCTGCCAGGCGCCGGATGGCGCATTTTACGCCTGGGTGAATATCGAAGATACGGGGCTCTCCGCAGAAGAAGTGCAGAAGCTTTTGTTGGAAGAGGCGGGCGTCGCGGGAATCGCCGGTGCTGCGTTCGGTCCAGGCGGAAAGAATTATCTGCGGTTCTCGCTCGTCAGCGCCAGGAATCTGCTCGAAGAAGCCCTGGAACGCATGCAGCGCGTTTCCGTCCACTGGCGCACGGCAGTTTCGCGCTAGTTGTTGGTTTTTGATTTCAGCCGAATGGCCGGGAGCCGCAGTGAGACAAGCAAAAACAAAGTGCTCGATTCCAATTGTCGCTGCTTTGCTAGTGACGCTGGCGGTGACCGTTATGGCGCACGCGCAGGCGAGGCCACTGCCCAGTGCTGATGTGCAGAAAATTTACGACCGGCTGCTGAAGCAAATCGACCGGATTCCCATTTACGACAATCATTCGCATGCAACGTTTCCAGATGATTCCGACATGGACGCGATGGCTTCACCCCCTAACGAAAGCACGGTGATGCGTCTTCGCGACACCAATCCGGAATTTGTCGCCGCGGCGAAGGCGCTCTTCGGCTACCCCTACGATGATTTCAAGCCCGAACACGCGAAGTGGCTCATCGACAAGAAAAAAGCTGCAGAAGCGGCAGGCAGCACGGCTTACTGGGACAGCATCCTCGACAAAATGAACATCGAGACGTGCCTGGCCAATCGCGTGGCGCTGGCTTCGTACCTCGATCCCAAGCGGTTTCATTGGGTGTTTTTCGTGGATTCGTTTCTATTTCCTTTCGACAACCATAATCTGGCCGCCAAGAACGCTGATATGAGCGTGTACATTCCGCTGCAGGAAAAAGTGCTTCGACGCTACATGAAGCAGGAAAACGTAATTGGATTGCCTGCCGATTTGACGGGATACGAGGCCTTCGTCGGCCAAATGCTAGCCGACAACCAGAAAAGAGGCGGCGTGGCCATGAAATTTGAAGCCGCCTATTTTCGCACGCTGTACTTCGGCGATCCGCCGCGCGAAAAAGCAGAAGCCATCTATGCGCAGTTTCGCGCTGGCGGCGTGCCTTCTGAAGAAGACTACAGAACGTTCCAGGATTACGTTTTTCGCGTGCTGATCGATCAAGCGGGAAAGCTGAAACTCCCCGTCCATTTTCACAGCGCCGTGGGCATTGGCGATTACTTCAGCCTGCCGAACGGCAATCCGTTGAATCTGGAGAACGTGCTGCGCGACCCGCGATACGGCAACGTGAAATTCGTGCTGATTCACGGCGGCTATCCCTACACGCTCGACATGATCTGGCTGACGGCGGCGAAGAACGTGTACACGGATTCGTCTCTCATGGGCTATTACGTTTATCCGTCAGAGTTGAAGAACATTCTCAAACAGTGGATTTCACTGTACCCCGAGAAGATTATGTTTGGGTCGGACGCCTTTCCGTTCAACGATGCGGTCGGAGCCGAAGAAACGTTCTGGGTGGCGGCGCGGTCCGCCCGGACGGCGGTGGCCGCAGCGCTGGCTGAACTGGTCGCCGAAGGTGCATTCACCGAAGAGAAGGCGCTAGAACTCGCCCGTTTGTACCTGCACGATAATGCAGCAAAGCTGTATGGAGACATGAAATGAGCACCCCGGCGAAATCGAAGCACGTCGCATGGAAAAACGTGGAGCGCGAACAATTGAATCCGCTTATCGGCCGCGAAATGGTGGTCGGCGACAGGATTATGCTGGCACGCGTGCTGTTGAAGAAAGGTGCGCACGTGCCTTTACATCATCACCACAACGAGCAGGTCACTTACATCCTCGAAGGTGCGTTGAAGTTTGCCATCGCGGGCAAGGAAATCGTGGTCCGTGCCGGTGAAGTACTGTGCATCCCCCCGCACATGCCCCACGAAGCCTGGGCGATCGAAGATACTGTGGACCTTGACGTCTTTGACCCTCCGCGCGAGGACTGGCTCAACAAAACCGACGACTATCTGAGGCACGGCCGCTAAAATTGGCGCGCCGACTGATCTGACCTGCGCCAAGCTGTTGAACGGGCGCTGCTCTAGAAGTGAAAAACGAAGCCGCCACCGAGTTGGAAGTTGTTCTGGCCCTGATTGAAAAAGCCGGTGCGCACGTAGTCGCCTTCTAGACGGAAAGAGATGCGCGGATTCCAGCGGTAATCCGCTCCCCCGCCCGCCTTGATGACGTAGGAGTTGCGGCTTTGGCCGGTGACCTGCGGCTGTAGGTGGGCTCCACCGAATATTGCGTGCAGCCAGGGCTCCCACTGCTTCTGCCGCAAGGCGATTTTTGGCCCAGCACCGTAGGTTGCAATCTTCACGTGTTCATTGACGAAAATCGTAGGCGCAAAGGCCGCAATGACATTGCCTTCGACGCCGAACCACTCGTTCGTGTAATACACGACAGCAGTATTAATCCCGACGGTGTTGGCATTGAAGGCCGAAGATCGGAATCGCAACCAGGTAAAGCCAAGACCTAATTCCCAGCGGTAGTCTCCACGGCTTCCGTAAAGAAACTTGGGTTGCGGTGATGGCGAAGCTGGCTCGGCGGCGTCGAGCGGCAGGGCCAGGACTGTGGCAACAACTGGCTTGGATGTTGGCGCAGAAAGCGTGTCCGCCACAACCAAGTCACTTATGAGCGTCGCTTTCGCGGCGGAGGTCGCGGAGAAATCTCGTGCGGCATTCCCCCGGTCGCTGTTCAAATTGGGCGTGCCCATCTGCGCCTGCGCCACACCACCACTTACAAGTAGCAACGCCGCTACCAATAACCTCATGGCACTCCCTTCGAGGGCCAACCCCACGCGCGGATTCAGCCACGCAGCTACGGTAAACAACACCATGGCCCTTTGTCCATGCTCTTTCGCAAAAAAAGAGACAACTAAGAAATGAGGCCTTGCGGCGGCTCTTTCGAAACTCTCTTCAGAATCTTCGAAATGCCATGCCGCCCCGGCTACCAGATTTTGCAGGCTTGCTCGCGTACCATCGCCTCGCCCTTTTTGCAGCCGAAGGCCTTCGCGAACTCCACCATGTTCGAAAGCGGTCCATTGCCGCGGAATCTTGGCAGCGGATGCGGGTTGGTGTTGGCCATCAACCGCGCATATTCGATACGTTCGTTGGAGCCCCAGACTTGCGCCCAGCCAAGGAAGAAGCGCTGCTCTGGAGTGAAGCCGTCCTTGTCAGGAGGCCGCGGCTTGCCTTGAAGGGATTTTTCGTAAGCGGCATAGGCGATGGTCAGCCCGCCCAGGTCGGCGATGCTTTCGCCCAAAACCAGCTTGCCGTTTTCGCGCAAGTCGCCGTCGACTACGTAGCCGTCGAACTGATCGGAGACGCAGGCGGCACGCGCCTTGAAATTCTTCAAGTCTTCCGGGCTCCACCAGTCTTTCAAATTTCCCCGCCCATCGAATTTGCTGCCATGGTCGTCGAAGCCATGGGTGATTTCATGTCCGATGACCGCTCCCATGCCGCCATAATTTACCGCGTCATCGGCATTCGGATCGTAGAACGGCGGTTGCATGATGCCCGCAGGGAAAACGATTTCATTCATGCCGCTGTTGTTGTAGGCATTCACGGTTGGCGGCGTCATTCCCCATTCGGTGCGGTCCACGGGCTTGCCGATTTTGTTCAGGCGGCGCGCGAAATCAAATTCCGCCCCACGCCATTGATTTTCGGCGTAGGACGCGCGGTCGATCTTCAGAGCCGAATAGTCGCGCCATTTGTCGGTGTAGCCGATTTTCACCGCGAACGCTTCGAGCTTCGCAGTGGCTTGCTTGCGCGTTTCCGACCCCATCCAGGACAGAGTTTGCAAATCATCGCGGAGCGCGGCGATCAAGTTGTGCACCATTTCGAGAGCGCGGGCCTTGGCTTCGGGTGGAAAATACTTCTGCACGTACACCTGGCCGAGGGCCTCGCCGAGCACGCGATCCGTTGCTTGCACACAGCGCTTCCAGCGCGGTTGGATCTCCTTCGCGCCGGTCAACGTCTTGCCGCGGAAGTCAAAGTCCTCGTCGACGAACTTTTCGGGAAGCCCGGGCGCCGCGGCATTTACCAGATGCCAGCGCAGATAGGTTTTCCAGTCGCCTCTGGAAGTTGCCGTCAATTGTGCGTCGAGCGCTTTGAAAAAGTCCGGCTGGCCGACATTGATCTCCTTCAGTTCCGGATGTCCAGCGGCATTGAAGTAGGCTTCCCAAGAAAAATTTGGAGTGAGCGTCTTCAGGTCGGCCACCGTCATTTTGTGGTAGGTCTTATCCGGATCACGCAGGTCTGTATTTTTCATTGAGGGAGTGGCCAGCGCGGTTTCGATCTTGAGAATCGTGGAGGCTTCCGCTGCGGATTGGTCCGCGGGATCGCCGAGTAGCTCAAACATCTTCGCGACATGCTTGACGTAGGAGTCGCGAAGCTGCTTCGACTTGTCGTCTTCTTTCAAGTAGTATTCGCGCTCCGGCAATCCGAGGCCGCCTTGGAACGCGGCGCCAATCACCTGCGTACTGTCCTTAGCGTCTTGCGTCGAATTGAAACGAAAGAGCGCTCCGACCCCTCGGCTTTGAAGGTGTTCGGTTACCGTCTGGAGGTCTGCGACGTTCTTGATTGCAGCGATGCGCGTCAGCTCGGGTCCGATGGGTTTTGTTCCCGCCGCATCGATGGCGGCCGTGTCCATGCAGCTCGCGTAGAAATCGCCGATCTTCTGCTCATTAGAACCTGGTGCGGCCTTGGCGCTGGCGGCAGCCTCCAAAATCTGGCGCAAGTTTTGCTGGTTCTTGTCCGCAAGCTGACTGAACGAGCCCCAGCTCGAATATTCCGGAGGAATCGGGTTGGATTTCATCCACCCGCCCATCGCGAACTGGTAGAAATCGTCGCAAGGTTTGCAGGTCTTGTCGAGATTCGCAGTCTCGAAGCCCCACGAACTTGGCTTGTCCGCCATTTCCATAGGCGTGCCGAACCCGGCGCCGGCGAGACCAAGCGCCAGAATTCCAGCAGACGCAACGATGCTACCAGCAAGAAAAAATCGGTTTGACATCGGCTCCCCCGTCTTGAAGAAGTTTGAGCACCGCGGGCCTTTGGTGATTGACTCCGGCCGCCACGCGAACTGAATGTGAGACGGAAGCAATAGTAGCCGGGTTTCCCGACCTTCGGAATTGCGATTCTTTGGAAAGGCGACACCGGGAACTAGTGCAGAACCGTTCCGTAGAAGACCCCCTTTCCACCGCGCAAGTCCCGCCCGTAGGACAGAACGACGGTCAGACTTCCTAGGACTCGGACCTTGCATTGCGCGCCGGCATCCCAGAGCCAGCGTCGCGAGCCAAAGAGGCCCGAAGAATCGGCAATGGCGCCACTATCGAGAAATGGCCCGAACTTCACGGTGAAAAAACCGTTTTGATAGATGCTCTTGTCCGTTTCCCAATTGGCCAGAAAAAATCGCCGTCCGAGCGGAGCGGACCCTTTGCGGCCGTCAAAAGTTCCGGCGTGGCCGCGGAGCCAGAGGTCGTTGTCGCGCTCGATGCCCAATTCGAACAGTTCGTCGAGAGTGGCTTTGCCGGCGGTCGCTCCCGTGCGAATTTTGATCTGCGTCTCGTAGTCGTCGCCCTTTGCGCGCGGAAGCCAATGTGCGCGAAGCGAGGCGCGCACCGTGGCCAACGGCCCGAGGCCATTGGCAAACTCCCGGCCGACTTTCACGTTAGCCGAGGAGTCCAACGTGAATCGCCGCTCCGGAGCACGGTAGAGAGAACGTTCGGCACCGAGCCATGCGGCAAGGGACGTAGCGTTGGCAAAGAACTCCGGCTGCACGGGAGAGCTGATTGCGGCCAAATTCCGAAAATTTCGATGCGCGACTTCCGCGCCAGCACTCCAGCTCCAGCGGCCATTCACGATGGAATGCACTTCTGCTCCGGCTGCCGCGCGACGCATGTTCAAGTCTGTCACCGGAGTAACCGCGCCGAGGAAAGTTTGCGCCAAGTTCCAATTTTCGTTGCGCGCATCGGCATAAAGACGCAGTCGCAAGCTGGGATCGCCGTAAAGGGGGAAGGAGAGCGCGAGGGAGACGCGGCGTTTTTCCGAATCCCATCGCGCGAGCGAGGTTAAGTTCACGGCATCGCGGCCCAGATTGTAAAACTCTGGATAGACCGTGGCATAAGGCAAGCCGCTCAAAAGCGAAACGACGCCTTCAACTTTCGAATCGCCCCAGCCGTTCTTCTCAGCCAAGTGCAGTGTTGCGTCGTAGTTTCCCGAGTCCGCCGGGGAGAGCTCCATCCGCCGGCTTGAAAAGATTCCCAGATCGTCCAGGCGCGCCTCGGTTGTGAGCAGGGCATCGGCTGTGAGTACTTGGGGAGCATTGAACGCAACTGCGCTGTCGCGGAGCGATTCCTTGAGCTTCAGGGAAGGTTCGAACGTTAAGCGCCGCATGGAGATGGTTCTTTGCGGCCCGAAAGTCTTTTTGCTTGTAAGCGACGCCGGCAAGCTCCACCAGGAACCGCGAATCGCCTGGCGATTTGCGAAGGCCGGCATCAAATGCGAGTTTGGCCTCGTCCCATTTCTCCAACCGCGCCAAAGCAAGTCCGGCGAGAAAATCAAAATCCGGCGATTGATCCGCGGGCCCTCGAGCGAGCTTTGCGGCTTCCTCCCATTGCCCAGCGTCAAACGCGCTCTGCACTGCGGGAAGTCGAACTTGATCAGAGGCGGGATTCTGGGCGAACGCGGGGAAACGCAGCACCAACACTGCGGCTAAAAAAAAGGTCACGAAGCCTTTTCGGGGAGAACCAGCAGCATCCAATTGCGGTTTGGCCGCCATTGCTTTTCAAAATCCTCACGAGCGACCCGGAGAAGTTTCCCGCGTGCGGGATCGTTGATGAAGACGGCTCCGTTCTGCCAATCGATGCCCGTCACCACGACGTAGTGTAACGGGGTTTTTGAGCTGCCGGGCTGAAGACTGGCAATTAACGGACGTCCCTGCTTGAGTTGTTCGAGAAGGTCTTTCCAATCTCCATTGAGGGGAAACACGCGAAAGCCCGACGCTTTGAGATAACTCTCCATGTCGGAAGCCTGAATGCCGCGGACTTTGCGCGAATAAAGCTGCTTCTGAATTGCGGAGGCGTCGGCGCGTTGTGAGTCAATCCCGGCGCCATGAGCGTTCCAGTATTGCAGGAGCATGGAAATGGCAGCCGACCCGCAGCCATCTTCGGTTTGTCTTACGTAAGGCACATCCAGCCAGATGCCGGCTTTTTCCTGGGGCCCCGCTTGTACAGAAGGCCCCAGGAAAAAGGACAGGAACAAAACGAGAAAGATCCGGCTTATGCGAATAATGAATGACTCCAAATTGTAGGAATTAACGGAGCGCGAGCGCCAGGACGACGATGCCGAGCGCGATCAGGATGATCCAGAGCAGATCGCGATCCGAAATACGTCCCGCGGCAAAATCTCTTTGCGCTTGGCGAGACCGCTCAGCCAGTTTGGCAAGGTCTTCATCGCTGAGTTGGCCGACGGCTTTATCGACTTTTTGATAGTCGAGGTTGGCGGATTTCAGCGCCTTTTGCGCTTGGTCGGAAGAAAGAAGCGATCGAACGGCTTCTTCGTTGGATTGGCGCGTCTGAGCGGGCCGCGCGGCGTCTTTGGTCAGATCGCTTAGAGAGACGACATGCTGCTTGTCTTGGGCCCCCGCCGGGACTGCCGCCAAAGCAAACAGAGGGGCAATCGCCAGCATCGACACACACACCTGCACGCGAAAATGCATTCTTCCTCCTATGTTTGGCTGGGGTAAGAATAGTTTACGAATTGCATGGCATGGTGACAAGAAACTTCTGAAGGACGTTCCCCGGAGTCAATCGTTGTTACTTCACAGAACTTAATTTGCTGGCGGGGGTTGTTTGTATTTGGTCGCGTCCACCGATTTCCACTCGCCCTTGATAATTCCTGCCCGTATCTGCGCGGCGCTCTTCCCTTTGCCGGACTGTTCGAGGGTGTAGAAGTCCTCGTAAATACAGGTGCCGCATCCAGCGCCGTGCTTGCTGGCAAAACAGTCCAGCAGGCTTTTGTGGCCCTGGCTGCGGTCACAATGGCAGTAGCAGGGCTGCTGGTAGAGTGCTTTTTTGATTTTTGCCGCGGCCGCGTACGCATTTTGCACAACGGGGTCAGGGAAAAGGCCGGGATCTAAAGTTGCAGGAAGCTCGCCCTGCGGAGCTTGTGCATGAAATGCGGGCACGGATTCTTCGGCTGCGGGCTGTGGCGGGTTCGTGCCTTGGGGCGACTGCGAAGCGGCCCGTTGAGGAACCAGCGCGAGTCCAAGCGCACAGACGAAGAGAATCGCAGCTCCCAGAAACCTTTGCTTTGCAGCCATTCTTGCGTACTCCTTTTTGTTCGACCTCACTAGGATCGCTCGCCCGATTGCGTGAAACGCCGTGCCCAAAGAAATGGCTACCGCAGGCTTCAGTGCACGAAAGCCGTAGCTATTGGGGTGACCGCCTGGGGCGAAGCTGGGGTGGCACGCTTCGTCGCTAGATGCTTCGCGCGGAGACGGCGATGCACGCGGCGCCCCCAGCCTCTTACAAACGAAAAATTCAGCGCGCCCCCGATTGCCGAGCTAGCGAGAGGAATCAATCGCCCAACCCACTTTTCCACGGCCTCGGCGCCAATCTTTGCGGCGAAGCGCTCCGCAATGCGCGGGACCAGTTTTTCGAGAATCTGTTTTTCAGCCAAATCCTTGCCGTAATCGATGCCCGAAGCCGCCGCCGCCGCCTTCCACATTTCGATGCGTTGGTCGTGGCCGCGAGCTTCAAATCCGTACAGCAAAGAAAGGCGCTGGATGAGCCGAAGCGTAATCACCGTGAGCAAGCTGGCATCCGGCAAGAACGTGATCATGCCGCCAAGGCCAAGGCCCGCTCCCTCCGCAAGCGCCAGCCGTTCGGCATCGCGAATCAACGTTGCAGCGATGACGTCCAGGCGTTCGGTGGGAACATCTTTCATCCGCCCGAAGTCTGGAACCCACAAGCCGTGCTTGTCGGCAAGAGTGCGCCGGAAATGTTCCGGATCAATTTCGACCGAACGAAGTCCTCGGAGGACACCAAAGCGCAGAAACCGCTTGAAGGTACGTCCCGCCATCGATCCCTTGGCCGCATTGTGTAACCCTGTCATGTCTATAAGCATCCTAAGGCGGTTAGAATCGCCTGGCAACCACGACGTTGCATGCGTTGCTCGAGTGGAGACGACGAGTGAACTCCTCCTGGAGGGGGAGTTACCCGGAACGCGGCAAGAAAACAGGAGTCCTACTTGACGCGGCGGAACTTTTGAGTAAACTGCATTTTTCTCTATGGCCACGGTGCCACAATTCGTTCCTTCCGAAGTCGTGCACGATCTCGACTTCCCGCAGCGTGAGGCTGCTTTTTTCTACGGCTTATTTCTGCGTGGCCATTCCGCGGACAAGCTTCGCCGGGACATCGAGGTACCCGCGGTTGTTCTTGCGAAGTGGCACCGCGAAGCGGAACGCGATCCCCAGCTTCGCGATATTTTTGCGCGCATGGTCGATTACCGGCGTCATGTTCTGGCCATCTTCGATTCCCTGGTAGGTTCGGACACCCATTTGCAGCGCATTCAGTAATCTTCCTCCTGTACTTTCGTTCAGGTCAAAAACTGTCAGGCAACCAATCTGCAAAGGCAGTGATCTAACCCCATTTGGGAGACAAGTGCCTCAAAATGAAGGGGATTCCGCTCATTGACGGCAGGCTTGTCCGGGGTTAGAATCTCAACGTCCTAAAGTTTGAGGTGTCTTCATGTCAAGGGTAGTTCGCGCCCTGTTTGTTTGGACTTTTTCGGTTGCCATCGCCGTTCCATCACTTTTCGCGCAGCAAACGCAAGATCCGGGTACGCCTCCGGGACCCCAAAAATTAGATAAAGAAACAAAGCGAAAAATGCGCAGGACGCTGAAGGAGTTGGACAGCGCCTACCGGCAATGGCTGACGGAAGACGTTACCTACATCATCTCACCAGACGAACGTAATGCTTTTCTGCAACTGGATACCAACGAAGAACGCGAACAGTTCATTGAGCAATTCTGGCTGCGGCGCAGCAGCAACCCGGACTTGCCGGAGAATGACTTTAAGGAAGAGCATTACCGCCGCATCGCGTACGCCAACGAACATTATGCCTCCGGCATTCCGGGATGGAAGACCGACCGCGGGCGCATGTACATCATGTGGGGACCGCCGGACGAGATTGAATCGCACCCGACGGGTGGCACCTATGACCGGCCAATGGAAGAGGGCGGCGGCTCCACCAGCACATATCCGTGGGAGACGTGGCGCTGGCGCTATTTGGAAGGCATCGGGGAAAACATTATTTTGGAATTCGTGGATCCCAGCGGCTCGGGCGAATATCACATGACCATGGATCCGTCGGAAAAAGACGCGCTCCTGCACGTGCCTGGAGCGGGGCTAAGTTTGATGGAATCCATGGGCATGGCTTCGAAGACCGACCGCTTCACTCGCTCGGACGGCACCAACCTGCCGACCACCATGGGTGGTCAACCAGCCAGCATGAACGAATTCAACCGGCTGGAACTCTACGCCAAGGTGAACAAGCCGCCCGAGGTTAAATTCAAGGATCTCGAAGCGGTGGTGACTTCGCGCATCGTCCGCGATCAAGTGCACTTCAATTGGCGGACCGATTACCTGAAAGTGACGAATGACACGGTTTTAGTGCCTGTGACGATTCAGATTCCCAATAGTCAGCTCTCTTTCCAGTCTAAAGATGGGATTCACTCCGCGACGATGAATATCTTTGGGCGCGTGAGCACATTAACCGGCCGTGTCGTTCAGACGTTCGAAGACCCCGTCAGCAAGGACTTCCCGGATTCCCTTTTCCAGCAATCATTGAAGCTCCAGTCAATTTATCAGAAGGCGATTCCGCTTCGCCCGGGTCTGTACCGCCTGGATCTGGTGATCAAGGACGTGCAGAGCGGAAATATCGGAGTTGTGAACACGCGTTTGCAGGTGCCGCGGTATGATGACGACAAACTCGATGCCAGTTCGTTAATTCTTGCCGACCAAATCGAACGTGTTCCGGCGAAGCAAATCGGTTCGGGACAGTTCGTGCTCGGTTCTTCGAAAGTCCGTCCGCGTCTTGAAGGCGATTTCACAACTGCCGACAGGCTCGGCATTTACATGCAGGTTTATAACTTGAAGCCTGACGACAAATCCCACAAGTCCAGCGCGACGTTTGAATACACCGTGAAAAAAGGCAAAGATCAGGTGATGCAGTTCAAGGAGACTTCCGAGGAGATGAAGCAGACGGGCGACCAAGTCACCATCGAGCGGCTTCTTCCTCTCGCGACGCTGCCTCCGGGGAAGTACAGTCTTGAAGTGAATGCCACGGACACGCTCTCGAAACAGACGATTTCGCGCTCGGCGGAGTTTACGGTGAAAGCGCCAGCGGAAACCAAAACCGCGGCGAATGCCGCACCGGGGAGGTAAAGAAACGTGAAACAGGAACGGCTCCGAACCCTGGGGGCCCTGGTCCTGACCGCCATGGTTTCGTCCTATGCGGCGATTCCGGCGGCTGCGCAAGCGAAGCCTGTCCCGGGCAAGCTTCGAGGAGTGGTGCACGACGCTGCCGGTACGCCGCAGTTGGGTGCGAGCGTTGAGCTGATTTCCGAAGCCGTGGGGGTGGCAGCCACCCGCAGCTTTTTGACGAATACACAAGGGATGTTCCGTGGCGACAAGCTGGCTCCCGGTTTTTACACCGTCCGTGTGACTCTCGCCGGATTCCTTCCGACGCTTGAAAAACACGTTCGTGTCACTTCCAATCTGACGACGGTAGTTCGCATTGAACTGGAATCCATGTTCGCGTCGCTGGACCAATTGCGGCGCATGCCTGCGAGCAGCACCGCCGAAGTCGACGACTGGAAATGGGTGTTGCGGTCCGCTTCTGGAATGCGGCCCGTTCTGGAGTGGGTGGACCACGACACCTTGAGCGCTTCTGCTGTTACCGGTGAGGTAGTCGGCCCACGGGCGCCCAGAATGCGAATGGAATTTACCGATGGAGCGCGGCGCCCGACTTCGGCTTCTAGCATTGCCTCTGCGCCTGCCACCGCAGTGGCCTACGACCAGAAGTTGGGCGGCACAAGCAGAATGATTTTTGCCGGCCAGATGAACTATGACAGCGATGCCCCTGCCGGCGGTATCGCCACGGTGTGGTTGCCGACGGGAACGCTGGGTGCCGGACCACACACGGCGCTGGTCCTCCGCGAGGCCAAGCTGGGACCCGTCGGCCCGACTTTCCGTGGTGCTCGCATTGATCAGGGTGGTGCGTTGGCGCTTGGTGACCGCAGTGTTCTGACTTACGGCGGAGAGTACGTTCTTGTGGGGCTCGGGGCCTCAGCGTCCTCCCTCCGTCCGCGGGCAGAATTAAACGTGCGCCTGACTGACGATTGGAACACCGCGTTCGTTTTCGCGTCCATGCCCAACGGGCCTGGTCCGCTCGAAGCCAATGGTCGACAACTAGGTGGTGCACTCGGGGCGGCGCTTAGTGAACTGGATGCTTTTCCCGCCTTGCTCTGGCGCCAGGGCCGCCCGGTTCTGCAGAACGGTTTGCATGAAGAGATTTCGGCGGAACGAAAAATTAGTACCCGCGGCAGGTTCCAAGTCGCAGGTTTCCATGACGACAACCGCCACGTGGCGGTCTTCGGAAAGGGCAGCGACCTTCCCGCGGCGGACTATTTTCAGGATTTCTTTTCAACGGGTTTTGCCTATGATGGGGGCTCCTCGAGTAGTTGGGGAACGCGCCTTGCGTTTCGCGAAAAGCTCGACGGCGACGTGGAATTGACGGCCCTGTATTCATTCGGTGGAGCCCTCACGCCTTCAGACGATGCGGATGGTTTGCTTAGGGATTCTCTTCGAACAGCGCAGCGGCATTCATTGGGAGCGGGGATTTCTGCGAGGGTGCCTTATATCGGCACCAAAGTCCAGGCGGGATATAAATGGGTGAACGGCGTCACGGTTTCCTCCGTGGACGGTTACGGCGAGTCTATTTTTCAGATGGACCCCTACCTACACCTGATTCTCAGGCAACCGCTACCCAAGTTTGCCCTGGGGCGGTGGGAAGCTATCGCTGATTGCAACAATCTGCTGGCGCAGGGGTATGTCTCCACCAACAGCAGGGATGGCCATGTCGTTCTGGTACCGGCGTTCCGGACTTTTCGAGGCGGGCTCAGCGTTCAGTTCTAGGAGTTTTTGGGTTCTAGAAAGCTGTATTTGTCCTTCCAGAAACAGGATGATGCGGGACAGCCTGGCCTACCGTAGCAGTAACCTATTGAATATAAAGGTGTTCCTCGGATGATTCGCTACCAAACAATGGACATTGGGTTGCACTTGGTTTCTTGCGGCGGGGTATAGTCGTGTCCGGTAGGTTTATGAGGCAAAACCTGCGAGCGAGCCTGGGGGCGGTCGTACTGGCGTTGGCCACGCTGGCTACGGTGATCTTTGCCCTGATTAATTTCGACCAGCGCGCCCGATTTGAGGTCGTATACGACGGAGTGGCTTGGCTCGATACGGACCATGGAATTCAGGCCAGCCGGGTTCTGCCCAGTTCGCCCGCAACTCGTGCGGGGATCCGCCCTGGCGATGCCTTGCTGAGTATAAATAGCGCCCGAGTCACAAGAGCCGCGGAGGTCGCCCGGCGGCTAGACCGTGCTGGGCTTTGGACGCAATTGCACTACAAGCTTTCCCGCGGCGGTGAGGAATTCGAGACGCCGCTCCTCACGGCGCCTGCGGAAAAGCCCCTCGCAACCGAAAACTATCTGCGAATCGTGGGTCTGCTTTATCTTTTCATCGGCTTGTTCATTTTCATCCGCCGGTGGAACGCTCCGCGCGCCGTACACTTTTACGTCTTTTGCCTGGTTTCTTTTGTTCTCTGGTCGTTTCATTTCAGCGGAAAACTGGACACCTTTGACTGGGAAGTCTATTGGTCGGAGATCGTTGCGCGTCTTTTGGCTCCTGCCTTACTGCTGCACTTTGCGTTGGTGTTCCCAGGGCGGTCCGAAGCAACTATTCGCACGTCTTCGAAGGTGTTTGCCGTCTACGCAATTCCACTCGCTCTGCTTCTTGTACACGTGAGCACGGCGCTCAACGCCTTTGGCTTTGTGCCGTGGCTTGCGCCCTACATATTGCTCACGAAATTGGAATTTGGCTATCTCGCTCTTTGTTTCCTGGCGGCCGGGCTTGTTTTCTATCGGAGCTACCGCGAGGCGCCTTCCGGTGTTATGCGCCAGCAGTTGAAATGGCTCACTGGTGGGACACTTGCCGGCAGTTTGCCCGTTTCGCTGCTCTATATCGTTCCCTTGGCAGCAGGCCTGGCCTTGCGGCCATGGATGCAACTCTCGGTATTAAGCCTGGTGCTAATCCCGCTGTGTTTCGGCTATGCGATCATCCGCTATCGACTGATGGATGTGGACATCATCTTCAAACGGGGCTTGGCTTATACGGCGGCAACAGCCGGGGTAGCTGCCGTCTACTTTGCATTGGTGGCGCTGATCGCTGACATCTTCCATGCGCCTACGAACGGCCCTGCTGGAGGCATGATCGCCATCGTCATTGCCGCGTTTCTGTTCCAGCCGTTCCGCGCCGGGATTCAGGCACGCTTGGATCGCTTCTTCTACCGCGATCGTCTGGACTACCGCCGCACTCTCATCGAATTCGGGCGCACGCTGACGAACGAAGTTCGTCTCGACCCCATGCTTGGCTCGGTGATGGACCGCATTTCCCAAACCCTGTTGGTTGACCGGCTGGCGATTTTTGCGGAGAACGCCGTGCAGCCCGGGCAGATGCGGATCGCCCGTTCGATGGGAGTCCGCCTTTCCGGGTCTTTGGATCTCAGTTTCCTCGAGCCGGCCCGGCCCGAGTTTGCCCGCGGGGCGCTCTTTTTCGAGTCGCCCCGTGCCGCGCGAGACGTGAGCGATTCTGTTCGCCACACGCTCGAACAGCTCGACCTCAATTACTTTGTTCCCTGCCGCATCCGCGAACACACCGTCGCCGTTCTCGGTCTCGGCAAAACAGTCGATGGAGATTTTCTGTCCAGTGATGACGTCGAATTGGTGGAAACGATTGCAGGCTACGTCGCCGTCGCCCTCGACAATGCCCAGCTTTACAGTTCGCTCGAGCAAAAGGCCCTCGAAATCGTGCGCCTCAAGGACTTCAGCGAAAATATCGTTGAGTCCTTGAATATCGGTGTCCTCTCCGTGGACCTCGAGGGCATCGTGGAATCCTGGAACACCCGCATGGAGCAACTTTTCGGAGTGTCGCGTCAGGAGTCCGTTGGACGGCAGCTCAACTCGCTGTTGCCGGAGGAACTCGCGCGCGAAATCGCGGCGCGGGGCGACCAGGAACAGATTACCGGCATCTATAAGCAGAGACTGCAACATCAAGGGAAGTCATTGACTTTGAACGTTTCGATTACACCCCTGGTAAGTAAATCGAATGAGCGCATCGGCCGTCTCCTGCTCTTTGATGACGTAACCCAGCGGGAGCGCATGGAAGAGCAGATGTCGCAAACGGAAAAGCTGACTTCGCTGGGGCTTCTCGCGGCCGGCGTTGCGCACGAAGTAAACACGCCGCTCGCCGTCATTTCCAACTACATTCAGATGCTTGCGAAGCAGATGCCCGAGGGCGATCCCCGCCACTCGATTATTGAAAAAATCGTCAAGCAGACATTCCGCGCCAGCGAAATTGTCAACAATCTGCTCAATTTTTCGCGCACCGGTGCCCCGGAAGCCGCGGACATTGATGTAAATCGTGTCGTCGAAGAGACCTTGTCTCTTGTGGCCCACCCACTCAAAGCTTCGCACATTCAGGTGGTGAAACAACTCGGCGAACCTCTGCCGGCTGTTCGGGGATCAGCCAACAAACTGCAGCAAGTCTTCTTGAATCTTTTCTTGAACGCCCGCGACGCTATGCCCAGCGGGGGATTGCTCGAAGTTCGCACTGCGGCGCATAACGGCAGCGTTGAAATTGAAGTCGCGGATACGGGCGGAGGCATACCCCGCGAACACATTCACCGCATCTTTGACCCCTTCTTCACCACCAAAACCAGTGGCCGGGGTACCGGTCTTGGCCTCTCCGTAAGTTACGGAATTATCAAGGAACATGCCGGAAAAATTGATGTCCGTTCAACGCCAGGCAAGGGCACTTCGTTCCACGTCGAATTCCCCGCAGTCAAGAAAGCGGTCCATGTCTAAAGGTTCCATCCTGGTTGTCGACGACGAATCGGAAATCCGCGAGGGCCTCGAACTTCTGCTAAGAGGTGAGGGCTACGGAGTGTCCAGCGCGGAAACAGGCGAATCCGGCCTCGAAAAACTCGAGCAGCATCCTTACGATCTTCTCCTGTTGGACGTCAGCCTGCCGGACCGCAACGGTCTCGACATGCTCAAGGAGATTCACCGCCGCGATCCGCAGCTTTCCGTCGTACTGATTACCGCTTACGGTTCAATTGAAATGGCCCGCGCGGCCTTCAAGAATGGCGCGATGGACTACATCACCAAGCCGTGGTCCAACGATGAATTGCTGGCCCAGGTAGCTCAGGCCGTGGAATCACGCCGGCTTCGTGACGAAAACGTCCAGCTTAAGCGCGCTCTGAAGCAGCGTTTCAATTTCCCGAATATAGTCGGGAAGAGCGACAAGATGCAGGTGCTTCTCAACCTCGTCACGCAAGTTGCGCCATCACGCTCCACGATTCTCATCAGCGGCGAAAGCGGCACGGGCAAAGAACTCATTGCCAAGGCGATTCATTCTGCCTCGAGCCGCGCGGACAAAGCTTTTGTGCCCGTGAATACGGGCTCCATCCCCGTCGATCTCCTGGAGTCCCAGCTCTTCGGCCATGTGAAGGGCGCCTTTACCAGCGCCGTTGCCTCCAAGAAAGGCCTCTTCGAAGTTGCCGACCAGGGCACCATTTTCTTCGATGAAATCGCCACCATCAGCCCGGAAACGCAAGCCAAGCTTTTGCGCGTGATTCAAGAGCGCGAATTCATGCGCCTCGGCGGCACCGAGCAACTCAGAGTCGACGTGCGCATTGTAGCCGCTTCCAACGTAGAGCTCCTTACGCTGGTGCGAGAGGGCCGCTTCCGCGAAGATCTTTATCACCGCCTGAACGTAATCCACCTCCAGGTTCCGCCGTTGCGCGATCGCCGGGAAGACGTGCCCCTTCTGCTGGCGCATTTCCTGGGACGGTATTGCCACGAAAATGCCAAGCCGCTTCGGCATTTTACGCCGGCGGCAATGAAGCTTCTGATGGATTACGATTGGCCGGGCAACGTGCGCGAACTGGAGAACGTCGTTGAGCGCGCGGTGGTTCTCTCCACTCAGGAACGCGTTGACGTGGACCTGCTCCCGGAGAGCATTCGCAGCAAGGAAATCGTTCGCGGCGTGCGGCTGCAACTCTCGGAATTTCTGCCGCCCCTCCCGGGCGAACCCGGTTCGCGAGCCGCCGCAGACCATCCGCAACCGTCTTTGTTCCAGATCATGGACGAGATTGAGCGCCGCATTATCATTGACATGCTGGAGCGCACCGGCTGGAACCAGACCGAGGCCGCTGAGCGTTTTATGATTCCCCTTTCAACGCTCAATCAGAAAATCAAGCGGCTCGGCATTGACGTCCGCCGGCGCGGCCGCGGTGATGAGATGATGTCCGCCTCCATGGGGAAATAGCGTCCGCGTGTGAAGAAGTTTCCTCCTGCATCTCTCGCGCGAATTAGCCCGCCTAATCGACTACACTAACTGCGGATCGTTATGGCCGAGCTAGTTCTTCGACAACCATCTGACATCGCTTCGTTCAGGGACGAATGGTCTGTCCTGCTCGAATGCGCTTCTCCGGCGCAGGACCGTCAGAAGCTTGCGGGTTTGTTTCCGTCCGTGGATTGGACGCGTTTGCTCATGCTTGCGGAGGAGCATGGCGCAACGGGCCACGTCGTTTCTTGCCTGCACGATCTCGAAGTGAAAGTTGTCCCGCCTGAAATTAGCCAGTCGCTTGCCGATCGCCAGCGCGCACAGATTTTTCTTGCCATGCGGCTGATAGCAGAGCTGTTGCGCATTTTGGAGAGCT
Organism: Acidobacteria bacterium 13_2_20CM_2_57_6; assembly: GCA_001917435.1. Lineage (GTDB taxonomy): Bacteria > Acidobacteriota > Terriglobia > Acidiferrales > UBA7541 > Acidiferrum. The sequence continues at coordinate 19,775 of MNEA01000138.1, read as the reverse complement.
TCGCTTCGGAGGGTATCGCCGCCCTGGTCATAAAAGGGCCAGTGCTAGCGGTGCGGGCATACGCCAACCCGGCGAGGCGCAGCTATGGCGACCTGGACTTGCTCGTCCGCCACCGCGATGTTCGACGCGCAACGGAACTCATGATTGCAGGGGGCTTCGCGCCAGCCATCCCTCTCAGCGCCATCGACGCAGGGAAAATTCCCGGCCAGTATTTGTTCTCCAAGCCGGATTCAAAGCTCATCGTCGAACTGCACAACGACCGCACGCTGCGCTATTTTCCCCGCCAGCTTCCCCTGGAGGAATTCTTTGCGCGACAAGTCCGCGTGAAACTCGATGCCCGCGAAGTTCCTGCCCTTTCTGTGGAAGACGAACTCGTGCTGATCTGCGTCCACGGCGCAAAGCACTTTTGGGAGCGTTTGATGTGGGTCGCCGATGTCGCCGGGCTGGTCACGCGGGAAACGGGCATCGATTGGGGCCGCGTTGCGGATTTGGCCAAAGCACTTGGAGCGGAACGCATGCTGCACGCCGGTCTCCATCTCGCCACAAACGTGCTCGGGGCACAAATGCCCCGCAAAGCTCAAGCGACTGTCAAGGCGGATGCAGCCGCTGCACGGCTTGCGGATCAAGTTTGCAAGTGGCTGCCCGCTGCCGGTTGGGCTCCACCAAGCCTGTTCCAACGCGCCCTTTTTCGTATGCGCATGCGCGGCGATTTCATTTCCGGAACCGCGTATCTCTTGCGGCTTTCCCTTTCCCCAACAGAAGAAGATTGGAACGCAGACCCGGAGGGCAAGCGCCATGGCATTCTCGGTGCCCTCCACCGGCCCTTTCGCCTGGCGGGAAAATATGGCCGCGTCGGCAAGACCTGATACTCTAACGGATCACACGGGGTTTCTGGGCAGGCAGATTTCCGCGCCACCTAACGGCTGAACTCCTGCGAGATAATACTGGCAAACGACAAGGCCTGTTGCCAGCTTGAGAAGCGTCGCGGGAATTCGGCAGTCAGCCTGCGTGCAATCTCCTCAAGCGAAGCTCTGCCGTCCATCAGCTCGAAAGCTCTGCGGCGCAGGAGCCCCTCCTCGGAGAGTTGCGGAATGTAGTCCGCCGCCATCCTGTGAAGCTGCGTGGTAGACAACACGGCTCCGGCCAACTGCGATTGCTCAAAATGAATGACGGAGGAACCCGATCCTTCGCGCGGCTTAATGCACGTAGTCCATCGCCAGACGTACTCGTTTTCCAACAGTTTTGCCGCAAGGCCCATGCAAACGGTTTGGCCCTGCGCCAAGGCCGTGGCCTCTGTCCAGGGAAAGAAGAGAGAGCCGTACACTGTCTCAGGAACATACGGAGCGTTGGAGAAGCCCACATCCTCGGCCAAATCCGCATCGAACCACACCACAATTCCGTGCCCCGTCCCGGCGCGCTCGACTGTCCACTCGAGATTTCCCTGAACATCGGGATTTTCGACGCCGGCGTAATCGAGCGTCGTCCAGAGTCTATGCCCGGTCAAGAGCTGGCCGGGACTCACACGCACTTTCCGCACGTTGTTTACGGCGATCTGCCGTGCCGAATTCAGATTTTGGCCGAAGGGATTCCTGTCCCAAGGGTCCACTGTTTCACCGTAGGGTTTTGGAGCTTCCACGATTGCAGCCCACAACGTATCCTTTCTCGGGATCATGGTTCCGCCAGGCACAAGAAAGCGCCTTCGCGCGTCTATAATGGCGGGGATATGGCGTTGAAAAAGCGGCAGCACGGCGCGAAGATCGGAGAAAACGACATCGGCCCGACCGGGAAGCGTCACGCGGTCGGAAAGCTCCTCGAAAAACTGAATCTTTTCGGTGCAGTCATTGGCGGCGGCAACCTCTCGCGCCACTTGAATAATCTCACCCGGCTCGATCGCATAGACCCGACCGGCACCAAACTGGCACGCGAGCACTGCGAAAATACCCGGCCCCGTACCGATTTCCACGACGACCGATCCCGGGCGAACGCTCTTTCGCAGCGCCTCTGCGTAAGCCTCCACGCGAACGCGATCTGCGATCATCGAGCCATATGCGCCCACGTTGTACATTTGTACCTATCCGTGCACCGAGGTTGTCTTTGCCGGAACGAGCGCCATGACGCGCCTGGCATCTGTAGCAATGGCCTCACAGAGGTCAAAGATTGAGGAAGGGTCCGCTTGAGGGCGCACTCGACAGATACGGGTTTCCGCGACCACGCGGCTGAGCACCTCAAATTCTGTTCGCCGCATATCCCGGTCGAGAAGATAGTTCACATACGTATTGGCCACCAACGCCATGAATGCCTCTTCACCGGAAACCTGTTCCACAATAGGACTCTTAAGAGCCTCGTCTCGACTCTCCAGAATGTAGATCGCTCCCAAAGGCAATGGTCTCGAAGCGAAATGATGGCCGCCCTGGCCAAGCTGCATATAACGCTTGTCCCATGTGGGCGTAATGCGCGGCAGAGCATCTTCCGATCCAAATAATCTGCGGACCGAGTCCGGCCACAAGTTCACTCTGGGATAGCCCGGCTGAACAAGGAATTGTGCTCCTTTGTCGGCCAGCGCCACGACGTCATCGGAGAGCACCGGAAAGCCGTTACAGGCAAAAGCGGCAGCGGTCGTTGATTTGCCGGCCCCCGGCAGCCCCGCCAGTGCAATGGCGTGATGACCGACGGCGGTGGCACTCGCGTGGAGAGAAACTGTGCCGCGGAGGCGCAGCACAAATCCCATCACTGGTCCGAGCAAATAAGTGCAGGCATCTTCGAAAGTGTAATTTTCCAGCCAATCGGCCCACACTTCGCGCCCGTGGCGCTCAACGGCGAATCGCGCTCCGTCGCCATAGAAAAAGCCAAAATACTCTCCACCGGGGAACAGACCGGCCCGCAAGTTTGGCTGGCTGTCTCGAACGCCGTCTGAGCCGCTGTGGAAATCTTCACCAAAGGAGGGAAGTGTCGCGGGGAACGCCCACCCGTTTTTTAGCTGTATCCGTACATCGGGTGTTTCTGAATTGCGTTGAACGGGAAGCCCGGGAAGCGTCATGTTGGCCGCAAGTTGCAGCCCGTAAACCACATGGAATGCCGACAAGAGTTCCTCGAGGAGGCCGCCGTCAATTGGTCTTATTAGCTTGGCCGTCGTGCTTGGCCATAATATTGGTCGTTGCCCTAGTTAGCGCTTGGACGTCCCCGTAAACCCGGAGCATAGGTTTTTGATACGGCTTTTTTCTCTTGTCAAACTCCTGCGAATTCGACGTCACTAGGCGCCTCCAAATAAGTCTATCCCGCTGCCGCCTTAGACCGCAACCAGAAGTTCAGACTGAGTGGTCGAAGATGAATCCATGCGCTCCAGGGATCCTTTTCTCCAAAAACTTTCGGAACAGATCTCCGCTCCACATATCGCCCGAGCTCGGGATCAGCTTCAAACCAATCCACCCACGCTGACTCCGGCCGCTGAAGAAGCGCGATCAACGGATCCGCCGGTAGCGGCGACTTAGGTCGCAGGCGGACCGCATCCGGCAGGATGCCCCGAGCAGCCTCGCGCAGCAACTCCTTGTCGGAACACCATGGCAGCGCCGGTAAAGCCAGCAAGAAACCAATCAATTGCAGGTCAAAAAAGGGGTGACGCACTTCCACGGGAACACCCGTTACCGTCGAATCGTATCGTTCAAACAAAGCCGCCCAGGTGGGATCAGCTATCGCTTCATAGGCAACAGGGCGAGCGGATTCATTCTGAACCGTGGCCCCTGTCAACGCTTCCCACCGCCCGCGCAAATCCAAGCGTTTTTCCAGGCCCGGATTAAGCCATACCGGGTAGTGAGGCACTTGGCTCTTGGATGCAAACCATCTCTGCCAGCGCGTGCGAACGTATAGTCGCGAAAATCGGCCCTCGGCCGTCAGATATCGAATCGCGTCAGCCAGCGTGCGGCCAAACTGCCACTTCTTGAGCAACTGCAAGAAATGAACAGAAAGCAGGCAGGAAAGTGCGGGGTCGCCTCCAAATCCAGTCAATGCTACGCGGTTACGGGCCGCAACCTGACGCATTTGTGCTAGTCCCCCATCCGAACAGGGCAAATGCGAGGGTTCAGGCCAATCATGGTTTTGGTGATCCAGATATTTCCACAAACCGGTCTCATCACTCACTTGAAATGCGATTGGGACCCTCAAAGCTTCAGCCACGAGCCCCGCGTAAGGGCCTTCCTCGTGTGGAATCAAATTTTCGAAGACCTCGGTGTATGCCCTCACGCTGAAGTCAGGCCCATTTCCAGCCAAGATCCGCTGCGCGCTGGCTGCCACTGTTGGAGAATCGAGTCCGCCGCTCATGAAGACGCCCACGCTGCTTGTTCTCAACCTGTCTGCGACGGCACGATCCAGAAGTCCCCGGAATTGTTCGACACATTCGCTTGGTCGCTTGTGATGGATGGGGGCGCTCACTGGCAGCTTCCAATAGCGGTGCACAGAAACGCTGTCTTCGTTGCAAACAAGGATATGTGCGGGCGCCAGCCTCTGGATATCTGCGAAAGAAGTAGCTCCAGGTTCCCGGATCATGTCAAAGAGGAGAAAATCAGAGATGGCAAGATCGTTCAATCGCCCGGAGACAGCGGGATGTATTCGAATACAATTCAGCGTGTTACTGAAAATAAAAGCTTCGCCAAGCTGCGCGTAGTAAAAAGGTTTAATCCCAAAATGATCCCTCGCGCAAACCAGTTGCCTGTTCCGCGCGTCCCAGATGCCAAACGAAAAATCCCCACGCAAATGATCCACGCAAGCCAGACCCCACGCAGCGTATGCGTGCAGGATCAGCTCGGAATCCGGAGCCCCGGGCTGCGCTTCGCGCCCGCGTTGCTTAAGTTCCTGTAAGAGTTCCGCTCTGGCATCCAGTCTCGCGTCGGCCGTGATCCAGAATCGCCCATCGAGACTCGCAGGCTGACGCTCGTTCAGCGATTCGTGCGTGGTCCGCAGCATCGCATGCCCCAGCCCGACCGAGCCGTCAACCCAACACTCGCGAGAATCCGGGCCGCGGTAAGCAAGGAAATCCGCGAGCGACTTCAAAAACGCCCGCTCGATCGGCGCGCCGTCCCGATGGTAAATGCCGACGATTCCGCTCACTCAGCTTGCCTTTCCATTCGAGTGCCCCCGCACTCCAGATCTTGAAAAAACACTGGCTTCAGCTTCCTCCGAAAAAACGGCATCTCCATCCTGCCCAGGCACACTATAGATTGCATTTCTGCGGGCAACTCGTATTTCGTGCTAAAACGTTGCTTAGCTGGAGGCCTATTGTACTTTCAGCTTTCACCCGCGGCAATTGCGGCGCGTTCCTCAAGCTTCTGGGCAAGGCAGATTCGGGAACTCTGAAAATTGCGCAAGAGCGCGATGGTTCCGAGACTCCATCGTCTTTTGACTTGCAACTCCGAAGTCCTCTAGGCACAGTACCGGAGAATGATTCTGCGTCTCTCCAACAATGCGCAGCGAGCGGGGCTTGTTACTGCTTCTTTTACTGTCGCCTTCATCCTTTCTTTCTTCAGCATCCGAAATGCGTTTGCTGTCCACTACGCTGGTTTGCAAACGTCTCAAGCCATTGAGCGCGCCACGCGCCTGGAGCCAATGGACCCGCGGAATTGGTATCTACTTGGCCGCTATTGGCAGTACAACCCCGCGGATCCAGATACCGCCCGCGGCATTCGCTCCTACCTTTCGGCGATCTCGTTGAATCCGGCATCGTGGCAATCGTGGCTGGATCTTGCCGCCTCCTACGAATCGGACGACAACTTAGCTGCGGCGCGTGACGCCTATCTGCACGCCAAGAAGATTTATCCGCTTTCCGCCGAGGTTTCTTGGCGATACGGGAATTTCCTGTTGCGGCAGGGAGAACTTGAGCCGGCATTCGCGGAAATGCGTCTGGCGGTCCAAGCTGATCCCAAGCGCGCCGCCGAAGCGTTCTCTCGCTCCCTTCGCGCTGGTTCCACTATCGAAGCCGCGCTCGATCACGTCTTGCCGGTCATTAGCGATGCTTACCTCGACGTGATTCGGGACCAATCGGAAGACAGACACACTGAAAATGCCCTCAAAGTTTGGGAGCGGCTCGTCTCCATGCATCCTCGCATTTCCTTGTATGATTCCTTCCCCCTAGTCGACGCTCTGATGACTGAACGGCGCATCGGCGAAGCCAGCCGAGTCTGGGACCAGGCCGTCTTGTTTGCTGGCCTTGCTGATCTGCAGGGTCCTCCGGGCTCGATTCTGTGGGACAGCGGATTCGAATCAAATGTCAAGAATGGTGGTTTTTCCTGGCTAATCTCTGAAGCATCCCGCGATGTCCAAATCGGCTTTGACACTCAAGAGAAACACTCCGGCAATCGTTCCTTGCGTTTGATTTTTGACGGGAACTCCAACGTCAATTTCGCGGGTGTTTGTCATTACGTCCCCTTGCAGCCTTCCACTGCCTATCGTTTCTCGGCATGGGTCAGAACCAGAGCCCTCACCACGGACCAGGGAATCCGTTTCCACTTGCATTCACTCGGAGCCCAGGATGCTTCCTCCGTTGTCACATCGGAAGTTCACGGCACCACGCCTTGGACGCGTGTCGAGGCGCCGTGGTCCTCGAGTAAAGAAGTTCAGGAAATGCAAGTTTGCTTAGTCCGTTTTCCCAGCGAGGAAGCTGATGGCAAAATTCAGGGAACGGCCTGGGTGGATGACGTCGCTCTGGTTCCGGAGCTTGCGGAGCATCCCAAACCATGAGGCTGCTGCGCTTCGGCATTTGCACGCTGGCTGTATTTGCTGTCGCCGCGCATGGAGGTGTCGAGGATTGGGCGCGAGCAGTCTTTGAGACCGGGGCCGGATTGCTTTTTCTCGCCTGGGCCCTGTGGATTTATTTCACAAAAGAAGAGCAAATTGTTTTTTCTCCTCTTATCCCTCCGCTCGCAGCTCTTTCGTTGATCGTCTTGGGCCAGTGGCTTTTTCATGGCACAGCCTCTTCCTACAGCACGCGCATGGAACTCTTGCTTCTCGTCTCCGACGTCATCCTCCTCTTTCTTGCCCTGCAAGCTTTCCGCACTCTTCAGGATTGGCGAGGGTTCATTTGGTTCGGGATGATTTTCGGATTCTTGGTCAGCCTTTTCGGCGTTCTCCAGCACCTTACCTTCAACGGCAAGCTTTATTGGTTTCGCGATATGGAATACGGCGGGATTCCATTCGGACCCTACGTCAACCGCAACCATTTTGCCGGTTTCGTGGAATTAATTCTCCCTCTATCTCTCGTTCCTCTGGTCTTGGGCAGGGTTCGGCGCGAACGCCGGCCTGTCGTCGGGCTATTCGCGATCATTCCGATTGGCGCACTTTTCCTCTCCGTTTCGCGGGGAGGTTTCGTAAGTTTCGGCGTCGAGTTGGCTGTATTGGCTCTGGTGATGATTCAGCGGCGCACGAAGGGAAAGCAATTATTTGCCGGTGGCGCCGTGCTGCTGCTGGCATTGCTGATGGTTTCCTGGCTTGGCGTCAGTCAGGTCCTCGAGCGCTTTTCTTCGTTCCAATCTCTTGAGGTGACCGCCGGCAAGCGTGCCTCGATGCGCCGGGACACCTGGCAAATCTTCCTTCATCACCCGTTGACAGGAACGGGACTCGGAACTCTGCAGATCGTTTATCCGCCGTACGAAACCCTCTACGATGGGAAAACTGTCAATCACACACACAACGACTACCTCGAGGCCCTGGCCGAAACCGGGATTCTTGGAGGACTCTGCTGTGCTTGGTTCTTGGCTGTTTTGTTCAGAGAATCCCTGAGTAGGATGCGTCAGCTTCAGAATTCTTTTGCCGGATCCTTGCAGCTCTCCGGCTTGGTGGCTTGCGCTGGCTTCCTCGTCCACAGCACCGTCGATTTCAATCTGCATATTCCCTCGAACGCGCTGCTGTTTTTTCTTTTGGCCCTCCTGGCAACTTCCGATGTCCCTTCTATGGTTCCCGCGCGCTCCCGTCATCAGGACACCACAAATCGCTGATGGAATTGAGCCTTCTCGCTGTATAATCAGCCTCGGGGTCATCTATCTCATGCAGCCAGCAAGACTGGGTGCGTTGGTGTGGTTTTGCGTTCCGGCTGTCCTGCTAGGGTCACTGGTTCTGCCCCCAACCAGCGGCGCACAGCAGGCCGTACTCGAGACGCCTCAACAAGTCAACGACCGCATACGTTCAATGTCCGCCGCCGCGCGGATCATGCAGCATGACTACGTCATCGGTAATGGCGACCTGCTGGACATTGAAGTTTTCGATGTAAAGGAGCTCAGCCGCGAAGTACGTGTCAGCCAGACGGGATCGATCGGGATGCCCCTGGTGCCGGTTCGCCTGCACGTCGCCGGATTAACCGAAGTCCAGGCCGAACAGAAGATATCCGAAGTGCTCGAGTCCAATGGTCTGGTCTCTCATGCCGAAGTGAGCCTCAGCGTTAAGGAGAGAAAGAGCAAGCCCATAACTGTCGTGGGCGCCGTCGCGCATCCCATGGTTTACCAGGCCGACCGGCCGGTGACGCTTCTCGAAGTCTTGGCTGAAGCTGGAGGCGTTGCCAACGACGCCGGCGACACGGTGATTGTGAACCGGCCCTCCCAGGACACGCCATCCGATCCATCGGAGCCTCCCGCGATCGGCCCAGAAGATCTGGCTCCAGCCGCTGCCTCTGCTGGGTCGCCCGCGCACCCGTCGCAGGAGTCCGGTTCCACCGCGGCTGCAGTACCCAATACCTCCTCGAATTCTTCCGCGATTGCCGATCCTCCTGTCTTGAAGAATACGATCACCGTCAATTTGAACGAACTGATGGAGACTGGCGACGCCACGAACAATATTATTCTTCAGGCGGGCGATATCGTTACCGTCCCCCACTCCGGAATCGTCTACGTCCTCGGCGCCGTGGGCAGGCCCGGTGGATTCGTTCTTGCCAATGACCGCGGGCAGATGACCACCCTGAAGGTTTTGGCTCTCGCCGGCGGTCTGAACTCCACCGCGAAAAGGGATCATGCCGTCATCGTCCGCAAAGACACCCAAGGGCAGCAACACGAAGTTGCCGTCGATCTTAAGAAGGTGATGGCACGGCAGGCGGAAGATGTGCAGCTTCAGCCCAGTGACATTTTGTACGTGCCAGACAGCGCCGCGAAGAAGGCCATGCTCCGTACCGTGGAATTGGGAATTGCTCTCGGGACCGGTGTTGCTCTCTATCGGGTGGCGTACCGCTGACGATGGCCGACGAAAACAAACTCGTACCGCGCGAAAATGGCTCCAGTGGTGCTGTCGAGGTAGTCTCTTTGTCGAGCCGTGTTCCTAGTTTTGAACTCTCCCCTCGCGAGCCCCACCTTTACGACTATCTGCTAATCTTGCGGAAACACCAGTGGCTGATTCTCTCCTTCATGCTGGCCGTTGTCACCATTGTGGCCATTGCCACCTTCCGCATGCAGCCCGTCTACGTGGCCACTACCCGCGTCGAGATTGACCGGGAGAACGCCAACATCCTTCCCTTCCAGGGCACCGATTCCTACGATTACATGATGGATCTCGAAAACTACATCGAGACGCAGTCCAAGATTCTAACCAGCGAAACGCTCGCACTCCAAACCATTCGCAACAATGCTCTCTCCACGCGCCCGGAATTTTCTTCGCCCAACGGGCCCTCGGAAGCAGTTGCCAGCGGCAGCCTCGCAAACCAGAAACGCCCGCCTGAACTTGCTGAGTTTTTGGGCAGTCTTAGCGTGAAGCGCGTCCCCAATAGCCGCTTGATGGACGTCAGTTTTGAATCCACGGATCCCCAGCTCGCCGCTCGCATCGTCAATGCCCATATCGCTTCCTACATTGAGCAGAATTTCCGCAGCAAGTACGAGGCCACCACTCAGGCCTCCAGCTGGCTCGCCGATCAACTCGGCGAGCTGAAGATCAGGGTTCAGCGGTCGGAGGACGCCCGCATCGCCTACGAACGCCAAAACCAGATCTGGACTCTCGACGACAAACAGAACATCACTACACAGCGCCTGTCCGACATTAACAAGCAGTTGACCGACGCGCAGAGCGAGCGCATGAAGAAAGAATCGCTCTACCAGTTTGCCAAAGCCGGCAATCTCGATGCCGTGCCCGAGGTTCAAAACAACTCCGCCCTCGGCGATTTGCTCAAGAAGCGCAGCGATGCCGCCTCGCAGTACAACGACGCCTTGGCCCAATATGGCCCCAATTTCCCCAAGGTGCAGCGTCTTCAGGCTCAACTTAAAGAATTTGATCAAACTATCGAAAAAGAAAAACAGAAGATTTTGGATGTCCTCGAGAGCGACTACCACGAAGCGCAACAGCGCGAAACGCTCCTAACGCAGGCCCTCGACCAGCAGAAGGCGGAGACAAACCAGATGGCGGGAAGGCTTGTGGAGTACAACATCCTCAAGCGCGAAGCCGAGGCCAATAAGACGCTTTACGAAGGTCTGATGACCAAGTTGAAGGAGACCGCCATTTCCCAGGGCTTGCGTTCTTCGAACATCCGCGTGGTGGATCCCGCCATGATTCCTTCTACGCCCGCGCGTCCCGCCAAGACTCGCAACGTTGCGCTCGCTTTTCTCGTGGGCTTGGTCGGCGGCATGGGCTTGGCTCTGATGCGCGAGTATCTGGACAACACCGTCAAGTCCCCAGACGACGTTGAAACGCTTTCAGGCCTGCCCTCCCTTGCGGTCGTCCCGCAGTTCGCCGGTTCGAATGGCAACGGCAAGCGCCACGGCCTCCTGCAGGGTCTCTCGTCGAATGGGCACGACAAGCGTATCGAGTTGGTTGCCCAGCATTTGCCCAAATCGCAAATGTCGGAAGCATTTCGCGCTTTGCGAACTTCCATTTTGCTTTCCCAGGCCGGTCATCCGCCTCAAGTTATTTTAGTCACCAGTGCCCTCCCGCGCGAAGGGAAGACCACCGCAGCCGGGAATCTTGCCGTTACGCTCGCGCAGTTGGGCGACAGCACGGTGCTCGTCGATGCCGACCTTCGCAAACCCGGCATCGGCCGCCTCCTTAATTTAGCCGGTGGAAAATACGCGGGGCTCAGTTCCTATCTGGCTGGTGTTTCCAGCCTTGATTTGGTTTCCGTTCCGCATCCCGCGATTCCCAATCTGGTCGCCATTCCCACCGGCCCGCTTCCGCCGAATCCCGCGGATTTACTCTCTTCCCACAAACTCGTCGACGCCATCGCTGAGCTGCGCACAAAGTTCAAATTTATCGTCATCGATTCGCCTCCCATTATGGCCGCCACGGATGCCGTGATTCTTTCTGTGCAAGCCGATGGCGTGCTCCTTGTCGTTCGCAGCGGGGAAACACCCAAGGAAGCCTTCACTCGCACGCGGGACCTCCTGAACAGCGTCAAGTGCCGCATCCTCGGCGTGGTCCTCAATGCCGTGGATTCCGGCGCCCCGGATTATTACTACTCGTATCGGTATTACCCGTACTCGTATGGATATGGCCCGCAGGAAGCCGTCGAAGCTCCGCATGAAGAAGATTCCGATGCCATCGCCCACCGCGTGTCCCGCGATCGTGATGATGACTCTGAGGCCCTTTAAGGAGGCCCTTTGCGCTATTTGATCACTGGCGGCGCCGGCTTTATTGGTTCACATCTCGCGGAGCGGCTCCTCGATCGTGGCGATCGTGTCGTTTTGCTGGACAATCTTTCTACCGGCAGCATGGAAAACATCCGCCATCTCAAGTCCTCCAGCCGTATGCAGTATCACCTGGAGAGCATCGAGAATCGCCAGTTGCTCGCCGAACTCGTGGATGATGCCGATGTAATCGTCCATCTGGCCGCTGCCGTCGGCGTCAAACTCATCGTTGAGAGCCCCGTCAAAACCATCGAGACCAATGTAAACGGCACTCAATTGATCCTCGAAGCGGCCTGCAAGAAGAAGAAGCTCGTCCTCACGGCTTCTACCTCCGAGGTCTACGGAAAAAATACCAACGTTCCTTTCCACGAAGACGCCGACCTTGTCCTTGGTCCCACCACAAAAGGCCGCTGGAGCTACGCGGCTTCCAAGGCGCTCGATGAGTTTCTTGCTCTTTCCTACTGGAAGGAGAAAAAGCTGCCGGTCATCATCGCTCGTTTGTTCAATACCGTGGGCCCTCGGCAAACTGGCCGCTACGGCATGGTGCTCCCCAATTTCGTCAAGTCCGCCCTCGACAACGCCGCCATCAGCATCTACGGCAGCGGAAAGCAATCGCGCTGCTTCTGCGATGTCCGCGACACTGTCGAAGCCCTCATTCGCCTCATGGACTTGGACCGCTCCGTCGGAGAAGTCGTCAACGTCGGCAATACCGAGGAAGTCACCATCGAAGAACTGGCGTGGAGAGTAAGGGAGCGTACCGGCAGTTCCTCCTCCATTGAGTACGTGCCTTACGATCAGGCCTACGAGCCCGGCTTTGAGGACATGATGCGCCGCGTGCCCTCCGTCGAAAAGCTATACGCCCTGACCGGGTTCCGCCCGCACACTCGATTGAATGAGATCATTGACCGCGTCGCCGCCTTTTTTCAGCAAAAGGCAGAAAGTCTCGAAGCTCACAGGGTAGCTACAACCAGCGCCGACTAACTCTCGCACTCCTCGGAGAGTCCACCCAGGGGCGGCCATCTTCTCCTACATTTCGCCATTTTCTGCGATTGCCCCTCCCATAGACCCACGAATCTCTTCGTACTTTCATCAAACTTTTGGTAACCTTTTTCGTCTTTACCTCTAGCTGCACGAGGGTATCCCTGTGACCAAAGCCACCAGTTCGGCCACTCGCCCTATGAATCTCGGCGGCTGGCTTGACACCGTCCTTCGCGACCTGAAGTACACCTTCCGCATGCTGGCCCGAACTCCTGGCTTCACGGCCGTAGCCGTCCTGACCCTGGCCCTCGGTATCGGCGCCAACACCGCCATTTTCACTCTACTCGACCAGGTCCTATTGCGGCTCCTCCCCGTCAAGGATCCTCAGCAGCTCGTTCTCCTAACCATGCGTGGGCGCCACTACGGCAGCAACTGGGGCGGCAATGCTATTTCCCATCCCATGTTCCGTGATTTTCGCGGGCACAACGAAGTCTTCTCGGATATGTTTTGCCGCTTTCCCACTTCCGCGAGCCTTTCCTTCGGCCAGCAAGGCGAACGTGTTTCCGTCGAACTCGTATCCGGCACGTACTTCTCCACTCTCGGCGTCGTCCCCGCCATAGGTCGCATCCTCACTCCCGAGGACGATCAAGTTCCCAGCGGCCATCCGTTCGTTGTCCTCAATTACAACTTTTGGAAGACGCGCTTCGCAGGCGATCCCCAAATCGTCGGCAAGACTCTGACTCTCAACAATTACAAAATGACCGTCGTCGGCGTTGCCCCGGCGAGCTTTGACGGTGTGGAGCTTGGTTTTTCACCGAAAATCTTCATTCCCATCATGATGCAGGCGCAGATTATCATCGGCAATCCGGAAGACATGCTGAAGGAGCGCCGCAATCGCTGGGTAAACGCCTTCGGCCGCTTGAAGCCCGGCGTCTCGCAGCAGCAGGCCAAAGCCGCCCTTCAGCCCTTCATGCACTCCATGCTCGAAATGGAAGTGCAGCTCCCCGCCTTCAGCCGCGCCTCAAAATACGACCGCGATGAATTTCTCAAATGTTGGATCGACGTTTTGCCCGGCTCCCAGGGCCGTTCCTACACCCGCCGCCAGCTTTCCACTCCGCTTTGGGTCTTGATGGCCACCACTGGCGTAGTCTTGCTCATCGCCTGCGCCAATCTCGCCAATCTCATGCTTGTGCGTGGTTCAGGCCGCGTCAAGGAAATCGCTGTCCGCTTGGCAATGGGCGCTACGCGTCCGCGCATCATCGCGCAGCTTTTGATTGAGAGTCTTTCCCTCTCCGCACTTGGAGGCCTCGCCGGTCTTGCCGTGGCGTTTTGGGCCGATCGCGCGCTCATGAAGATCTATCTGCCGTCCGATTCCGGAGGCATGAATGTCTCCAGCGCGCCCGATCTCCGCATTCTTCTTTTCAACCTCGCTGTCACCGTCCTCACCGGAGTCATCTTCGGCCTCGTGCCTGCTCTTCAAACCACCAAGCCCAATATCGCCGGAACATTGAAGGATCAGGCGGGCGCTGTCGTGGGTGGCGGAGGCCATCATCGCCTGAGAAAAGGCCTCGTGGTCGCGCAAGTCACTCTCTCGCTGCTACTCTTGGTTGGTGCCGGGCTTTTCGTTCGCAGCCTTGCCAACCTGCGCGATCTGGGCCCCGGTTTTCCCGCGGAAAGGCTCGTGGCCTTTCAAGTCGACCCTTCGCTCAGCGGCTACACGGTCGAGCACATGAAAGTTTTCTATCCTCAACTATCGGACGCTCTCAGGTCCATTCCCGGAGTGCAGTCCGTCGGACTCGCGTCCATGCGCATTCTCGAAGACAACGAATGGGACAGCAGCATGTCCGTCGAGGGTTTCACTCCCGCCAAGCCCGGTGAGCATGCTGAACCTTATATGAACTCCATCAGCCCAAACTATTTCGCCACGCTCGGCGTCCCCATCGTCGCGGGTCGTGACTTCACCGTCAACGACAACCACGAGATCAAGCACGGTCCCGAGGTATGGAACTGGGTCCCTACCGCCGTCATGATCAACGAGAAGTTTGCGAAAAAATATTTCCCCGGACGAAATCCCATCGGCCTGCACCTCGGCTTCGGCACCGATCCCGGCACGCCCACGGACATGGAAGTCATTGGCGTCGTCAAGGATTTCAAGTACACCAGCCTCCGCGACGAAATTCCCGAGCAGGCTTTCGTTCCGTATCTTGGTGGCCGCTACCTTGGGGAAATGACCGTCTACCTCCGCACCGCCGCCGATCCCAATCAGTTGATGTCCGCAGTGCGTTCGAAAGTCCGAGACATGGATTCCAATCTCCCCATCTTCGCCATGCGCACCACGGAAGTGCAGATCAACAACTCTCTTTCCACGGACCGCATGATTGCCAGCCTCTCCGCCGTCTTCGGCTTCCTCGCCACCTTGCTCGCGGTCATCGGCCTCTACGGCGTCATGGCTTACACTGTTGCGCAGCGCACGCGCGAAGTCGGCATTCGTATCGCTCTCGGAGCCGCTCGCGGCAACGTCATCTGGCTGGTCATGCGTGAAGTTCTGCTTCTTGTCGCCATCGGCGTCGTTGCCGGAATCACTGCCTCCCTCGCGCTCACCCGCGTGGTCCAAAGCCAGCTCTTCGGCCTGACCCCTCATGATCCACTCACGCTGGGCCTAGCTACCGCCGCTCTGGCCATCGTCGCCTGCGCCGCCGGCTACGTCCCAGCCCTCCGCGCCAGCCGCCTCGACCCCATGGCCGCCTTGCGCTATGAATAAGCTTGGCTTTCCTGAAGTCCCAAGCTTCTTCCTGGCCTGACGTGTGTAATACCCTTGAGTGAGGATTCAGGCTCTCAGGCGTTGTCCGCTATACTGGCTGACTCTCGCTCAATTAGCCCAGCGTGGAGCATGGTCGCTGGATGCGCCTCGCATGCGGGAAAACATCCCAGAGAGAACTCGATGAGCAAGCGCGCCAGGTCGAGACGGCAATTTCTAAGGTCCATGGGTCTCGGGACGGGGGCATTACTGCTCTCTACAAGAGACAGTTTCGCCCCAACGGCCTTCCCGACGCTGCATGACGAAGTCTCCCATCCGATAAGTGATCCTGATTCCGCGGACTATGTCTTGCACATTCGAACGTCTCCCCTAGAAATCGCGCCCAAAAGAATCATTTCCGCCACTACCTACAATGGCCAGTTTCCTGGGCCACTGCTTCGTTTCAAGGAAGGCCAGCGGGTCACCGTGGATATTCACAACGAGACGGATACGCCGGAGCAGCTTCACTGGCATGGTCAAAAAGTAGCAACTGATGTGGACGGAGCCGCTGAGGAAGGCACCCCCTTCATTCCCGCGCACGGCAAACGGCGAATTGTGTTCACGCCGAGTCCTGCCGGTTTCCGTTTTTATCATTCCCACAACCGCGCTGGCGCAAACCTGTCGGCGGGACAATATAGCGGCCAAGTGGGGCCGGTATATATCGAGCCCAAACACGAGCCGGGACGTTTTGACCGCGAAGTATTTCTTGTCCTGAAGGAATTCGAGCCCACCTTTAGTCAAGGTGGTGACATGGCGCAGGATTTCCTGTCCCCCTCTGCCCCAAACAAAGAACTTCAAGCCATTGGTGAATCAGCTATGAAGGCCTCGCTGGCCAAAGGCATGCCGCGCGGTTACGAAGTCGGTTATTCGTCCTTCACAATCAACGGGCGCATACTCGGCCATGGAGAGCCGATCCGCGTAAAACACCGTGAACGAGTCCTTTTTCATGTTCTGAATGGAAGCGCCACGGAAATTCGCAGCCTTGCCTTGCCAGGCCATTCCTTCCAGGTTGTGGCCCTCGATGGCAATCCGGTCCCGAATCCCGCGCACGTTCCTGTTTTGTGGCTTGGCACAGGCGAGCGTGTCTCCGCCATTGTGGAAATGAATCATCCCGGTGTCTGGATCATGGGTGACCTTGACAACGACGATCGCCGTCACGGCGCGGGCGTTGTCCTCGAGTACGCAGGCCGCCGAGCCAAGGCCCAATGGATTGCGCCGCCATCCTTTCGGTGGAACTATTCGCGTTTCGCAAAACCTGGCGCTACAACTCCCTCACCTGATGCGACGTTCGATATGACTTTCGCCAAAGAGAACGCTGCCGACGAAGGCTTCAACCGCTGGACGGTCAATGGCCTGGCTCATCCGATGAACAGCGAAATGGTCCCTGCCTCCTTTCACTTGCAGCAAGGCAAGCGTTACCGCATTCGAATGCGCAACGCCAGTGATGACATCCATCCCATCCACCTCCACCGTCACAGCTTTGAATTGACCAGCCTCGCAGGAAAGCCGGCAGCGGGGATATGGAAAGATGTCGTGATGCTCGGAGGTTACCAGGAAGCGGAAATCGATTTCGTTGCGGACAATCCAGGCCTGACGCTGTTCCACTGCCACCAGCAACTCCACATGGATTTCGGCTTCATGACGCTATTCGATTATGTATAGCGCGCCGGCAAACAAAGTCGAACCCCGGCAACTGGTTTGCTGGCTTACGGTCTATATCGACACTGACGATCGAATATTGTTTGTGTCCCCCGCCGGGCAGCTTGTCGTATTCTCCTATCAGGGATTACCCATTCTTGGCTTGCTTTCTCGACTCGTGGAAAATGTAGAATCAATGTTTTCTCCTAGCCCATTTTCGCGCAGATTGGAGCGCCGGCTCTTTCCATGAGTGCCTCGACAACGCTCTCCATTCTCGTGCCCGTCTATAACGAGCAGTATTTGGTCCAGCCCAGCCTCGAACGGCTTAAGATTCTGGCAGAGTCTCCCCTGCTCGACCGCATTGAAATCATCGTCGTTGACGACGGTTCGACCGACAATACCGCCGCTGTCCTCCGCGAGTTTGAGAACTCCCTGGCTGGATCTCCGGATCCAAAACTGGAATGGCTCTTCTTGCGCCACGGGATCAATCAGGGCAAAGCCGCGGCGATTCAGACGGCGCTAGTTCGCGCGAACGCGGAGTTGACGGTCATTCATGATTCGGATCTCGAATATCATCCTCTCGATCTCCTCAAAATGGTTCGGGTTTTCCTGGACGAGCAGGCCGACGCCGTTTTTGGTTCTCGCTTCCTCGCCAGCGAATACCGTCGTGTTCTTTTCTTCCGTCATGAGCTTGGAAATCGTTTCTTGACCTTGTTGTGCAATGTCGTTTCGGACCTCAATCTCACCGATATGGAAACCTGTTACAAGATGGTTCGAACGACATTGCTGAAAAGCATCCCGCTTGTCGGCAAGGGTTTTGAAATCGAGCCGGAGATTTCCATCAAGCTCGCCAAGCGTGGCGCGCGCATTTTTGAGGTTCCCATCCGATATGCCGGCCGCACGTATCAGGAAGGGAAAAAGATTGACTGGATGGATGGCCTCCGCGCCATCTTCGCGATTCTCAGGTTCGGTTTTTCCGACTACATTTATGCCGAGGACGTTTACGGGAGCCAGGTCCTCGGCCGCTTGAACCGTGCGCCGCGCTTCACCAAGTGGATGGCCGACGTCATCCGTCCCTATGTGGGAGAAAAAGTATTGGAAATCGGCGCAGGCATTGGCAATCTGACATTGCAGTTGATTCCGCGCAGGATGTATTGGGCCAGCGACATTAATCCGTTGTACTTGACGTATCTTGAAAATATCGGCTTGAACCGGCCATACATGCGCGTGGGTTATACCGACGGCGAGAACAGCGAATCGTTTCCCAAGGAACAGAAATTTGACACCGTCATCTGTTTGAATGTGGTCGAGCACCTGGCGGACGACTTGGCTGCGCTGAATAATATTCGCGGCGTGCTTGAGGATGGCGGGCGCGCCATCGTGCTCGTTCCATGCGGTCCTTGGCTCTTCGGCACGCTCGATGAGGTTCTTGGCCATCAACGGCGGTATACTAAAAAACAATTAGTTGAGCTGGCCGAAAAAGCCGGCTTCCATCTGGAAAATGTAATGGCATTTAACCGCGTCGGCGTTATCGCCTGGTGGCTGAACGGGCGCCTGTTGCGGAAGCGTACCTTCGGCTTGTGGCAGATCAAAATGTTGAATTTGCTCACGCCGCTCTTTCGCGTTTTGGACAATTTTCTGCCGCTGCCGCCATTGTCCCTCATCGCGGTATTGAGCAAGCCCGTCTTTGAGATGGCAGAGACGCCGGCGCGTTCCTCTTTGGCGCCTGCGGAGCACGCTTGAGAATTCTGGCAAGCGAATGAACGAATCATTATCGAGTGAGTTCGCGAAATTGCGCGTTGGCGGGCGTGGCTCCGCCGAGCATGTAAAGATTCTCCTCGTTTTGTTTCTCCTGTCATTGCCTTTTGTGAATCCTATCGTGCATGGCGACGGCGTCGGATACTACGCTTACGCTCGCGCGCCCCTGATCCAGCACAATCTGCGATTCGAGGAAGACTGGCGGCACGCGAATCTTTACTTTTCTCAGATGCGAACTCTCCCTAACGGCCAACTCAGTCCGAGCGAATACACGGAGACTGGATACGTTAGCAACCTCTTCACCGTCGGACCGGCTATGCTGTGGACTCCGTTCCTGCTGGCTGCACACTTTTTTGTACTTCTCGCCAACGCTTTTGGCGCGCATATCGCCGCCAATGGATTCTCCACTCCATATGTCTTGGCTATGGCGCTTGGGACGGCGATTTATGGTTTCCTCGGACTGCTCATTTCTTATTTCCTTGCCAGAAAGTACATCGAGGATCGCTGGGCGTTTCTTGCCACTGTGGCCATTTGGGGCGCCAGTTCGCTTCCCGTTTATATGTATTTCAACCCCGCTTGGTCTCACGCGCATTCGGCGTTTACCGTGGCTCTTTTTCTGCGGTATTGGGATCGCACGCGCGATTTCCGCACCATTCTTCAATGGAATATTCTGGGGCTTCTCGCAGGCTTAATGGTCGATGTTTATTTCCCGAACGGCGTCTTCCTTCTTCTCCCTTTTGTCGAATCCACCCTCGCGTACTGGAATTCCTGGCGCGAGAAGGACTTTCGTGCCGCTGGATTACTTTTCTCCGCAAATTTATCTTTCACCGTTACCATGGCAGTTGCATTCCTGCCTACGCTCATCACGCGCGCCATTATTTTTGGGGGACTTTTCCGGTTCGGTTCCTACACCGCTCTGCCCTGGGACTGGAGCGCGCCCAACTGGCGTCTGGTCCTTTTTTCCTCCGAACACGGGCTCCTGAGTTGGACGCCGATTCTCGCGCTGGCTATCCTTGGACTCTTTTTCCCAT
>MNEA01000114.1 GCA_001917435.1 Acidobacteria bacterium 13_2_20CM_2_57_6 | reverse complement strand
CCGAAAATATAGAAGTCGTACCACTCGATCATGGTTCCCACGGATGAGGCAAGAATCACTCCCCAGATTTTGGGTGCGGCGGTACCACCCATTGGAATTGCGTCTGCACGGCTGGCCATGCGTCCTCCTGTGAAGTCCCAACCTCTTCGTGACAGTGTGACACTGGGCGAATCGCCTCGAGCGTGGCCCTGCGGCACACTTCACCGAACGTTTCTTTTCCCTCCCTTGAATCCCCCCTGTGACTCGCCATGGGGCTGCGAGCCGGGTCTTCAGTGGCGGAAGGGCACGAGAATGTCCCCGTTCATATACGGGTCGGCCTGCGTTGTCAAGAAATGACTTAGTGCGAAATCGGACCGATCAGGAAGCGCCCGCATCATAGATTCATTGCCTTCCTTCATGCCCCCGAATAGTCGTTCTTTGGCGGGCGAACCGCGTTCATGATAAAACTTCTGTTTGAACCTGCACACCGCCATCTTCCTGTTTTCCGCGGGCGCCCTTGGTGGCGGAATCAACGCTGTCGCCGGTGGCGGAAGTTTCGTTGCCTTTCCCGCACTATTGTTCACCGGCGTTCCGCCCATCCCCGCCAACGCCACAAATACACTCGCCCTCTGGGTGGGCACGACTGCAAGCGGCGGAGCCTATTCCCAGAAGTTGAGTATTGGGCGGCGCGTGATGATTCCTCTCGTCCTTGCCAGCATTTTCGGTGGCCTGACTGGCGCATTTCTCCTGATCAAGACGCCCGCGCAAACCTTCCTGCACGTGTTGCCGTGGCTGATGCTTGGCGCCACTTTGCTCTTCGCCTTCGGCAAACATCTGACCGGGCGGATTTCCGCGGGCATCTCGCATGACGCCACCACGTCGGCGGTCACCGGGGCCTCCCTCTTTGAACTGCTCGTCGCCGTTTATGGCGGGTATTTCGGTGGCGGCATCGGCATCATGAATCTGGCCATGCTCGCCGCGCTTGGCATGACCGACATTCATGCCATGAACAAGCTCAAAGTGATTCTCGGCGGCATCATCAACGGCGTCGCCACGGTAACTTTCATCGTCACCCGGGCAATCGTGTGGCCGCAGGCCATTGTCATGATCGCCGGCTCTTTGCTGGGCGGATATTCCACGGCGCATTTTGCGCAAAAGCTCCCGCAAGCCTGGGTCAAGTCCTTTGTCATTCTGGTGGGAACGGCGATGACGATTTGTTTTTTTATTCGCGGCTATCGCTAGACTCTTCACACAAAGTTTTTCCCTCGATTTTTCTTTTTCCTTCAGCCACTTTTGATATAGTCCCCGCTGTTATGTCCACCGCCGGCATCCATCTCGAAGCTCCAACAGTAACGGTCACCCCACTCACGCGAAATCAAGTTCGCGGCTTCTGGGCTTCGTGGGGAGGGTGGACGCTCGACGGAATGGACTCGTTCATCTACGCACTGGTGCTTGTGCCCTCTTTGCGAGAACTCCTCCCGCGTTCCGGCATCGCTGCTATGAAGGGCAACGTCGGATATTACGGTGGTTTGCTTTTCGCCCTGTTCCTTTGTGGATGGGGCCTCGCGTTCCTCTGGGGGCCTGTCGGCGACAAATTTGGCCGCGTTCGAACGCTGATGCTCACTATCGTTTGGTATTCCGTATTCACGTTTCTCAGCGCCCTGGTTGCGAATGTCTGGCAACTCGCTGTTCTTCGCCTTCTCGCAGGCATCGGCATCGGCGGCGAGTGGGCAATGGGTGGAACGTTCGTCGCCGAAGAATGGCCGGAGGACCGCCGCCGCGCGGGCGCAGGGTACATGCACACCGGTTATTACGTTGGCGTTTTTCTTGCGGCGATGGCCAACTTTCTGATCGGAAGCAAATTTGGTTGGCGCGCCATGTTCGCCGTCGGCGGATTGCCGGCGTTGCTTCTGGCTTGGGTGCGCCACGGTGTAACGGAACCTGCGTGCTGGAAGCAGAAAGAAGGCGTTGTTCGAACATGGAAAATCTGGCAGCCGTTCGCGACGCTTTTCTCAAGCGCCATGCGGCGCAGAACAATTCTGAATTCCTTGTTTATGCTGGCCTCGATTTGCGGCCTTTGGGCAGGAACGGTTTACGTTCCAGCCGCGGTCACGGCCCTTGCCGAAGCATCGGGGCGGACCGGACCATTAGCCGCGCAGATCGCTTCTCGTGCCACCATGCTTGTTTCTTTCGCGACCATTCTCGGATGTCTGGCGATGCCCTGGCTCGCCGAAAGACTCGGGCGGCGCGGCGCTCTGGGATTCTTTTTCGCGCTGATGGCGGCCTTCATCGCGCTCACCTTCGGAAAAGTCTTCTACCTCGGAGCCCCGGCTCTGCCCTGGTTTTTCGTTTGCCTTTTCTTTCTTGGCTTCGGCGGCGCGAATTTCGCCGTCTACACCCTCTGGCTCCCGGAACAATATCCAACCGAATGCCGCGCCAGCGCTTTTGCCTTTTCGACTTCCTTCGCGCGTTTTGGTGGCGCCGCGATCACCTTTCTCGTCGGCGCAGGCGTTCAGCGCTATGGATCGCTCGGAATCCCTGTGGCGCTGACCGCCATCGCGTTTGCGATTGGCTTGCTTCTCATACCGTTTGGCGCTGAAACCCGCGGGCGGCCTCTTCCGGCGTAGCCCTCAGGAAGGCACAGTAAGCATGGCCGAAGTGGAGACCAGACTTTTCCCCGCCGAAGGGTTGCGCGATTTCAGCAAACAAGTGTTTCTCCATTTTGGTGTTCCCAAGCACGATGCGGCCCAGGCTGCTGAAGTCCTAGCCACCGCGGATCTGCGCGGCATTGACTCCCACGGCGTCGCCCGCCTGCATTGTTATTTCGACATGCTCACTTTGGGCCGCATCAATCCCAGGCCGGAGATCAAAGTGCTGCGCTCCACGCCCAGCACCGCCACGATCGATGGCGACAACGGCCTCGGCCTCGTCGTCGGCCCACATGCCAACCGCTTCGCCATGGACATGGCTGAGCGCTTCGGCTCCGGCTGGGTCAGCGTGCAGAACACCAATCATTACGGCATCGCCGGCTACTACGTCCTGAAAGCCCTGGAACGCAACCTCATCGGCTGGGCTATGACCAATTCCACCAAGCTCGTCGCGCCGTTGTGGGGCGCCCAGCGCATGCTCGGCACCAACCCCATCGCCATCGGTTTCCCCGGTAAGGACGAGCCGGCCATCGTGATTGATATGGCCACCAGCGCCGCCGCATACGGAAAAATCGAAATTGCGCGCCGGCGCGGCGAGCCCATCCCCAAAGGCTGGGCCGTCGACAGCGAAGGTCGTGACACAAGCGATCCGAATGAGATGGTCAACGGTGGCGCGCTCTTGCCGCTCGGTTCCGACCGCGAACGCGGCGGTCACAAAGGCTACGGCCTCGCTGTCATGGTGGACGTCTTGTGTGGAGTTCTTAGCGGCGCGAATTGGGGGCCGTTCACGCCGCCGTTTGCCCTTCGCCAGGAAATCCCCAGCCGCAGCGTCGGCAATGGCATCGGCCATTTCTTTGGCGCCATGCAAATCGACGGCTTCATCGACCGCGATTCCTTCAAGCGCCAGATCGACGACTACATTCGCGTCTTTCGCGCGACCCAGCCCGCTCCTGGCACCAGCGGGCCGCTCTTGCCCGGCGATCCGGAACGCGAAGCCGAAAAATGGCGCAGCAAAAATGGTATTCCGTTAATTGCGCCAGTCCTCGAAGAGTTGCGTGACATCTCTCAGAAGACCCGCATCCCGTTCGATTAGCAGTTTGCAGGGATTAGGCTAACGCCGTAACGATTCGCTCGATTCGCCCCGTATGGATGCATCCAAGAGCTGAATCGTATGCACCACAGGAGTCTCACAGCCGCATCGCGCCAGCGATGCTTGAAGCTGTAGTACGCACCCCGGGTTTCCCGTTGCCACTACGTCTGTTTTCAACGGTGCGATAAGATTCGCCTTGCGGTCGCCGAGCGCGTTCGCTGCATCCGGCTGTACCAGGTTGTAAATTCCCGCCGACCCGCAGCAGATCGCGGCCTCGGGAATTTCCGCAATCTCAAGTCCCGGAATGCTCGAAAGTAAAGCTCGTGGTTGTGTGCGAACTCCCTGCGCATGCTGCAAGTGGCACGAATCGTGGAACGCCACTCGCAGTTTCAACGTATTTCGTTTGGCGCGCGGCTCAAGTTCGGCCAGTATTTCGGTAATGTCCTTGCACTTCGCCGCAAACACTTTGGCCCGTTCCGCATATTCCGGTTCATCCCGGAGCAAGTGACCATATTCTTTTACATTCGAGCCGCATCCAGCCGCATTCGTGACAATTGTCTCGACGTTCGCGCGTTCGAACGCCTCAATCGCCTTCTTCGCGAATTCCACCGCTGCTGTTTCCTCGCCTGCGTGCACCAGCAGCGCGCCGCAACACGGCTGTTCGCGCGGCGCCACAACTTCGCATCCTTCTGCGGCCAGAACTCGCACTGTTGCCGCATTCACTTGCGGAAAAAATTCCCGTTGCACGCATCCCAAAAGCAATCCTGCCCGCCGCCGCTTCGTTCCTACGGCCGGCGTGACTTCCGCGACCATCTCACGCGGCCCAAGCTTTGGCAGCAAAGCTTCCATCGCCCGGGCTCTCTTCGGGAGCAGCTTCAGCAACCCCGAGCCGCGCACCACGGCCTGCAATCCCGATTTCTGATAAGCAAGCAATGGCCAGCGCATTTGCCGCAAGCGCTCCGGCCGCGTAAAAGTTTCGAATACAAATCGCCGGTGGAGTTTTTCTCCCCGCGAGCGTTCCGTCTTTCGCTCGATTTGCGCGCGCGTCGCTTCGATCAGCTTTCCGTAGTCCACTCCCGAAGGGCACGCCGTCATGCATGCCATGCAGCCCAGGCAACTGTCGAAATGGCTCACCCACTTCGCATTCATTTCCGCAGTGCCTTCGCTCGCCATCTTCATCAGGTAAATCCGCCCGCGCGGCGAATCCATCTCTTGTCCCCACAAAACATAAGTGGGGCAGACTGGCAAACAAAATCCGCAGTGCACGCACTTCTCAATGATCTCGTTCGAAGGCGCATGGTGCGCGTCAAACGCGCTGGCCAATTCCTGTTTTGCCGTCAGTTCCTCCATCAGATGCCACCCACAAACCGGCCTGGATTCAGCGTACTCTTTGGATCCATCTGCTGCTTCACCGCTTTCATCAAGGGGAGCGCGTCGCCGGCGCTTCCCCAGGCGTCGAATGCTGGCATTTTCTCAGGCCGATGGAGCGCTACCAGTGATCCGTGCTGAGCCTCCAATTCACTGCGCAACTCGTGAAGCGCGCCGCGCAGCGCCTCCGGCTTGCCCTCCAATCGAAGCCATCCAAGCCCTGTCGCATAAACGAGGGCTCTCCACCGGACCTGTTGCCTCTTGGCAATGTTTTCCACCAGTTTCATTGTGCGAGCCATACTTGCCGGCAAGATGCTGATTTTCGCGATGGCCGTGCAAGGACGATCAGAAAAATCCCATAGCTCTTCGCGCGCCGTCCAAGTTGACCTGGAAGCCTCCGAAACCGCGGCATGCTCGGCCAAATCTCGCAGTTGGTTTTCTTGTGCAGCGAGGCCGGCCTCCGTCCCTTCAAACAAAATGTCGGAGACGGGAGAAGTGTCATCCGAAAAGTGACATTGAAGAGAAGTGTGCGCGAGCTTCGAATCCTGAACCGCCACCACGAACCGCTTTGCTTCCTCGGCACTGGCTGCGGCGACGGAAAACGACCGTGTGTTCCGTGGAAGCGGATGGAGCCGAAACACTGCCCGCGTGATGACGCCGAGAGTGCCTAGAGCTCCAGTCACAAGTTTCGGTAAATCATACCCAGCGACATTCTTCACCACCTTGCCGCCGCTGCTCGCCAGCGTTCCGTCAGCCAGCGCAATCGTCGCTCCGATGATCAAGTCGCGTAGCGCGCCAAAACGCAATCGGAGCGCTCCGCTGTCATTCGCCGATAGCACTCCGCCAATCGTCGCTTTTTCTGGCCACAGTGGATCGAGCGCCAGGCGTTGCCCATGTTGCGCCAGTGTTTCCTGCAATCTTTGAATGGTACAGCCCGCTTCGACGGTTACGGTGAGGTCCGCCCAGGCGTGCTCGATGATTTCATTCAGCCGCGTCGTCGACAAAATCAAGTCCGCGCGGGTTGGCGGATTTCCCCAGCCGAGTTTCGTCCCGTTGCCCCTTGGGATTACCGCGAGCCCAGCCTCATTCGAGAGCCGCAAAATTTCCGCCAGTTCCCTTTCCGCCCCCGGTTCAATCACCAGCTTCGGCTGAACTCCGGCCACGGCATCCGCGGCAGTCGCCGCATGCACATTCTCATTTCCCACAATCGCCATGAATTTGTGGCGCAGCGCCGAATGCAGGCCGCTCGCTTCGGGTTTAGTTGCGGCGTCCATCGCCTAGGGTCAATAACGTTCCGCGATCCCTGCGGATTCGGCCGAGTGCGGCACGTATTCACCGGGCTTTTCGCCACAGAGGCGAGGAGTTGGAAAGACTTTCGTGGGATTCGAAAGCTGCAGTGGGTCGAAGGCGCAACGCCCGCCGCTATGCACAATTCCAGAATTTGAGACGAAAGCGCCTCGGCGGCTTCCTCCTGCCCGGCGATGCGCCGGTCATAGAGGACCAGCGGATGGAGGTTCCCGTCGCCCGCATGAAACACATTGGCGACGCGCAATCCCCCGGCTTGGCTTAGCCTCTCAATTTCGCTCATCACTTGCGGCAGGGCCGTTCGCGGGATCACTCCATCTTGCACAATGTAGTTCGGCGAAATCCGCCCCATCGCCGCAAAAGCCGCCTTGCGCCCTTTCCAAACGAGCGCCCGTTCCGCATCCGATTGCGCCACCCGAATTTCCGGCGCCCCATTCGAACTGCAAATCTTCTTCACTTCTGTCATCAAGGCGTCGACTTCCGCCACGGGTCCATCCAGCTCGACTAAAAGCAATCCGCCGCAGTTCGGATAGTTCGCGTGCACCGCAGCCTCGGCCGCTTGAATGGCCAGGTTGTCCATCATTTCAATCGCGGCTGGCAGCATTCCTTCCGCAATAATGTCGCTCACTGCCGCGCCCGCTTCATTCGTGGACGGAAAAGCGGCCAGCAGCGTTCGAACGCACTCTGGCCGCTTCACGATGCGCAAAATAATTTTGGTAGCAACTCCCAGCGTTCCCTCTGAGCCGACAAAAACGCCGGCCAAATCATATCCCGGCGCATCGAGAGTTTTTCCGCCGAAATGCACCAGCGAACCATCCGGAAGGACCACTTCCAATCCCAGTACATGTGTCGTCGTGAATCCGTATTTCAAACAATGCGCTCCGCCGGAATTTTCCGCCACGTTTCCGCCGATGCTGCAGATCGATTGCGAGGAAGGATCGGGAGCGTAAAAATAATCCTGCGGTGACACACGCCCGGTGACATCGAGATTGATCACTCCTGGTTCAACCACCACGCGCGCATTTGGGAAGTCTACTTCAAGAATCCGGTTCATCCGCGCCAGGCTGATGACAATCCCGTTTTCGACCGGCAGCGCCCCGCCGCTCAAACCTGTCCCCGACCCTCGCGCGACAAACGGCATCCGTTCGCGATGGCAGATTCGAACGACCGCCTGAACTTGTTCTGTAGTATTTGGCAGCACCACCGCGCGCGGCATCACGCGGAAATTTGTGAGACCGTCGCACTCGTAAGTATGCAGTTCTTCCGCCGAAGAAATCAGGCCACGGTCACCTACAATAGCTCGCAATTCGTCGAAAGTATGACCCATCTTTGTGTCCTGAGGAAGAATAGTACGGCTCTTCCGCGGAAAGAAGTAGCATTCCTCTTCAGATTCGCGCCCCCGAACGAGGCAACACAGGCCTGAGGAACTTGCGGGCCGTCCGGCTTAGTGTATGACCAATTTGGTGAACGGAAAGACGTAAGCCTGCAGGAATACCAAGACTCCCACCAGGGAGGCCAGCGCGATACTGTGGAAGAAGACGTAACGAAGAATGTCTCCCTCATGGCCGTACCATTCCGTGGCCGTGCTGGCGACCACGATGCTCTGCGCATCGATCATTTTGCCCATCACGCCGCCGCAGCTATTGGCCGCCGCCATCAGTGTTGGCGAGAGGCCGACCTGCGTGGCCGAAATCTTCTGCAGGCTGCCGAACAACACGTTTGAGGCAGTGTCCGAGCCGGTGAGAGCAACGCCGAGCCATCCAAGAAGTGTGCCGAAAAATGGATAAAATGTGCCCGTGCGAGCAAACGCCAATCCCATCGTCGCATCCAGGCCCCCGTAGCGTGTCATGAATCCGATAGACATCATGGCGGCGATCGTAATCAAAGAGAATCGCACTTTGTACAAAGTCTTCCCGTATTGGCGAAGCATTTGCAGTGGGCCGAACCCCATCACGAATCCGGAAATGATGGCTGCCACCAGAATGCCGCTGCCCGTGGCGGACAGCCAATTGAAGTTAAACACCGCAGCCTCGGCCGTGTTCTTGGCGACCACGGGAGGTACCCTCAGAATCAGGTTGTGCAAACCGCTGACGGGAATTTTGAAAATAGAGATCTTATCGAGAAAGGCCTTGACGCTCGGAAGCCCCCACAGAAATACCAGCACGCTCAATCGAGCAGACCGCCGAAACCACGTCCACCAGCCACGGCCCATGAAAATTGGACACGAGAAATTGCGGAATTGCGAAGAACACTCCGGCAACCAGCACCGCCGGCCAAATTTCAATCATCCCGTTGAACCCGGCAAAGGCCCACAACAGCCAGAAAGGCACCAGCACAGAAAAGAACGGAAGAATCCTTCCCGCCATGCCGCTCAGTTGCAACAGGTCGAGGCCCGTAACCGTCTGAAGCGCAATCAGGGGTGTGCCAAGCGCGCCATACGCCACTGGCGCGGTATTGGCAATCAGCGAAAGGCCGGAGGCCTGCAGCGGCTTGAATCCCAGGCCGATCAGGATGGCGGCAGTGACAGCAACGGGCGTTCCAAACCCTGCCGCGCCCTCAAAGAACGCTCCAAAAGAGAACGCAATCAACAAAAGTTGTAGCCGCCGGTCTTGCGTAATACCCATCAGGCTCTCTTGCAAGATTTTGAAGCGGCCCGAGGCGCAGTTCATGTCGTACATAAAGATGACGTTCAGGATGATCCATCCGATGGGGAAAAGGCCGTAACATGCCCCGTACACTGCGGTACGAGCCCCCATCCCCGCGGGCATCTTGAATACGCCGATGGCGATAAGCAGGGAAGCGGCCAGGCCAAGCAGCGCCGCCCAGTGCGCCTTGATACGCAGTACTGCCAACGCCCCCAGTAGCACAACTACGGGAAGCGCCGCGACTAGCGTCGACAGCCACCAATGCCCCAGGGGATCGTAGTTCTGATTCCACGTCACAGTTGAGCCTCCAACACACTAACTTTTGCAAAATTCCGTGCCCGCTTCTCGAACCGTTCGAAACAGAAGGATGCTTGGCCGGGCCACACCTCTTCACCCGGAAGCCATGCGTTTCGGACGCTGAGATACTTCGTTACCGCGTTCTTGTCAAGCGTTAACTATTTTAACTATTCCCCCCAGTCTCCTGATGTGTTTCTGGGGGATGAACGGCTATCGGCAGGCAAATCCGGCCGATTAAGCTGCATCACAGCTGTTGTAGAATATTGCCGAATCGCAATCGGCTTTGAAGGCGTTAGATATGGTTGTTCGCTCCGTCCTTGTATGTCTCCTGGCTGTATCTCTTTCCCTCACACGCTCTTTCGCGTTCCCTCAATCTCTGCTGACGTCCACTCAGGACAAATATTCCCTCACCGGAATGGTCGTCAATTCCGCCACTGGCGAACCCATCCGCGGTGCCCTGGTCCAGATTTACATAAATGGGCAATCGTCCCAGCTTACTGGGCCTGACGGAAAATTCCGATTCGACAGACTTCCCGCAGGGCAAACTCCCGTCAACATCCGCAAGCCAGGTTTTTTCTCGCAACAGCAACTAGAGAATGGACCTGTCCGGTTTACGCAGTTGGTTGGCACCATTGGCCCGGACGCTCCCCTGCTGATACTCAAGCTAGTGCCTGAAGGCGTGGTCTTTGGCCGGATCACTGCAGAAGATGGTGAACCCATTGAGAATCTTCCGATTCAACTGGTAGTCCAGGGCCTGGAGAACGGTCGCAAGGTTTGGCGGGATCACGCGGGTGGCTCAACCAATGAAGACGGCGAGTTTCGCATTGCTGAACTTCAGCCCGGTACATACTATTTGTCGGCGGGGCCCAGTTCGAATCCCGTGTCGGCCGCATCCGGTTCCTCAAATCCTGGGGCGCTCGGTTTTCCAGTTGTTTACTATCCGGCGGGCTCGGATCTCTCTTCCGCTTCCCCCATTTCGATTACCCCGGGCAAGCGGCTCGAAATTAATCTCACGATGTCCGCTCAATCTTGCTTTCGAGTAACTGGCACAATCATAGGCCATGGTTCAGGCCAATACGTCAATCTCCAAGTTGCCAACTCGGTCGGGCGACATTTCCCCACCAATCCACGATTCGATCCTGCGACTGGCTCTTTTCGCATCCCTTGTATTTCTCCCGGTGCCTACACTCTTTTCGCAAACACGCAAAACCCCCAGGGGCATTCTCTGACTGCCAGTGTGTCGCTTAACGTAAATGCTGATCTCTCCGGCGTTCATGTCCTTCTATTGCCAACCGCGAACATTCCCGTTCGCACGCGAGTTATATCCTCTCGAACTGGCTCGGAGCAATTCTCTCAGCAAGAAAACTATTTTCCCGCTTATGTTCAGCTCGTCTCGCATGGGTCCGGCATATTTGAGTCCCGCCACCATTCTCAGCAGGTCGGTGAGCCCGGTTCACGTTCACTCGAAATTCAAAATGTCCCTCCGGGCACCTACAGTGTGGAGATCAATCCCAACGGCATGTTTTACGTGCAGTCCGCCAATTCCGGCTCCATCAATCTTCTCGAATCCGATCTGTCGGTTGCCGCTGGCGGTTCGCCGGAGCCCATCGAAATCACCCTTCGTGATGACGGCGCGTCGCTCAGTGGAAACGTCTCCTTGGACAATGAATCGTCGAGTGCCGTTATTCTTGCTTTTCCGGACCACTCTTCCGCTCCTCCAATCATTCAGCCCACCGATCCTAAAGGCTCTTTTTCCTTGCCGTTTCTCGCACCCGGTGAATACAAGATTCTCGCCGTTGACCGTGTCGAGCAGCTCGAATACAGGAATCCGGAAGCCATGCGCAGATACTTTTCGCATGCTCGCGACCTGACGGTTGGTCCTGATCAGAAGGAAAAAATCGAGCTTGAGCTGCTGAAGGTGGGAGACTGACCCATGCTTCCTCTGAACTTCTTGCAAATTCTGTTTCTTCTTGGATTCTCTCTTCCTGCGCAAGCCGCGCCGCGGCCCGCAGCGCAAGCTCCCACAGAGCCTGCCGTCTTTCGAATCAGCGGCATGGTCGTCGATGCCATTAGCGGCCAGCCCCTGGCACGCGCGTCAGTCAGCATGGATGTTTCCTCGGCGGCAGGTTCGTCCGCACTCCTCGAATCGAACCGCACGGCAGTCACGGATACCGAAGGAAAGTTTGCTTTCCCAGGCGTGCCGCCGGGCAAGTACGTTCTCTCTGCCCGTCGTCGCGGCTATTTTCCCCAGATGTACCAGCAGCATGAATCCTTCACGACTGCAATTATTGTCGGTCCTGGTCTCGATACAGAAAATTTGACTTTTCGCTTGCACCCCGCCGCCTCCGTTTCGGGCGACGTCCGCGATGAGTTCGATGATCCCATTCGGCACGCCCAGGTCATGCTCTTCCGCGAAAATCTTATTGGGGGTACGCGTCGCACCTCCGTGATTCGCCAGGTGACAACCGACGATCTCGGGCACTATCGTTTTGGCCATCTGGCTCCGGGAACCTATTTCGTCAGCGTTTCTGCTCAGCCATGGTATGCGCAGCACAGTCCTCGCGTTCGCCCAAATCAGGAGAACCTGAACTCCTCAGGAACAATTTCCAGCTTCTCGCCTTCGGCCCAACAAGGCCAGGCTCTCGACGTCGTTTACCCTGTGCTGTTTTTTCCCGATGCGAATGACCTTGCCAGTGCTGCTCCTCTCGCTCTTCGCGCGGGGGACGCCGCCTCTGCCGATTTTCGCCTGCACGCGATTCCTGCTCTCCATTTATTGGTAAGAACTCCCGTCACCGACCCAAGTCAGCCAGTGAATATCCGTGTCACACAGAGTCTTGCGGATGGAAGAGAAGTTGGCTTGCCCGCTTCCATTCAGCAAGTGGCGCCCGGGTTGATAGAGGTGAGCGGCGTTCCTCCGGGACGTTTGAGCCTCACTCAAATGACGCCCAATGGAAACGCAACCACGCAGCGCACACAGCGTGTCCAGGTTTTCACAGACGCGGAGGTGGACGCTACGCAAAGCGGGTCTTCCATTGTGGTCAGCGGAATTGTGAGAATGGATGACGACTCTCCCGTGCCCCAGCCTACGCGCGTGTTTCTTCGAAATTCCGCAACCGGGCAAAACGCAACCACAGACGTTTCTGCCACTGGCGAATTCTCTTTCAAAAGTAATCCCGTCGAAATGGGAAACTACGAAATCATGGTAGCGGCGCCGGCTCTTTTCATCCGTAGCCTTTCCTCTTCGGACGTCAAAACAACCGGCCGTTCGTTTCAAATCACCAATGCCAAGGACGTGAGCATTACGGTCAACGTGTCGAAGGGCACGGGTCGCATCACCGGCCTTGCGCTCAAGAACAACAAACCATGTTCCGGAGCAATGATCGTTCTTGCCCCTCTCGATCTAAGGAGCAATCCAGCGCTCTTCCGTCGTGATCAATCCGATTCCGACGGAACTTTTTCGCTGAATGCCGTCGTCCCCGGTCGCTACACGCTCATGGCT
>MNEA01000007.1 GCA_001917435.1 Acidobacteria bacterium 13_2_20CM_2_57_6 | reverse complement strand
GATTTCGCGGCCTTGAGCGGAATTTGTTTGTAATACCGCCTCTACGGCGGCAGTCCCGATTTCGGTTCGCGGGATCATGATGGTCGTTAGCTGGGGGTCGGTCAGCTCGGCGATCGAGATATCGTCGCAACCTATCACGGAGACATCCTTCGGAACTTTCAGACCTGCACGACCTAGCCCACGCAGGGCGCCCACAGCCATCAAATCATTGGCGGCAAGGATCGCAGTTGGTCGGCTCTTCAACGTCAGCATTTCTCGGACGAGGTGCTCCCCGCTCTCCAGCCTGAAATTCCCTTCGAGAATTAACGGTTCCGTGTGCAGTGAAGCTCGATGACTCTTCATCGTTTCGAGGAAGGCCTGCCTCCTGAATTGTGCAGATTTGAAGCGCACCGGGCCACTGATGAAAGCGATTTGACGGTGTCCAAGCTCAAGAAGGTGTTCAACCGCTTCATGAACGCCCTTTTCATAATTGACTCGGATGTTGCTGGTGTGCGGACCTACCTTTCCGATGTCGAGAAAGACCACAGCGATTTCCCGCGAGGACAGGCGCTCGATCACGGAAAGATCCATCTCCGTGGTCAAAATCATGACGCCCCGAACTCTCAATTCCAGCAAACGCTGCACGTAACGAGAGTCGCGCTCCGGCTCGTAATTCGTATTAAGAACAATAACGTCGTAGCCCAACTCCAGAGCTCTTTCCTGAATGGATTTCACAAGGTCCGGAAAGAACGGGTTGGTAATGTCCGAAATGATCAATCCCAGCGTCCGGCTCTGGCCAGACGCCAGATTGCGCGCATGGATGTTGGGCGTGTACCCGACGCGTTCAATGGCGTAGAGAACCTTCCGTTTGGTGTCATCACTAACGAATCGAGTCTTGTTTATGACGTGAGAAACTGTGGCAGTAGAAACTCTCGCCAGCTTCGCGACCTCTTTTATTCGAACTGTGCTCATTCTCGACGCTATCCCTTGTATCGATCAAAGGGCTGAAATCACGCTGTACAGTATAGCGTTGAATGCATTTACTCAGCGCGAAGAGCGGAACCGCATCATTGCGAGACGATTCTACTGCAACTTTCTCCGCCATAGTCCCTCAAAACTCAGCCAGCAGCTCGTTTCCCGTGTATGCTTGGACCAAATTGCAGGGAGAGGGCTTTATGGCGACACTAAACCAAACGAAGCCGG
Source organism: Acidobacteria bacterium 13_2_20CM_2_57_6 (assembly GCA_001917435.1). Taxonomy (GTDB): domain Bacteria; phylum Acidobacteriota; class Terriglobia; order Acidiferrales; family UBA7541; genus Acidiferrum. Next base: position 15,960 of record MNEA01000007.1, on the reverse strand, counting down.
TCACGGAGACTAGCTTGAAGCTAGGGGACGCGGCACCTGCAGCGGGACGCAACGTCTCGATGGATACGTATCGCGGGTTGGTCATGTTGTTGATGATGGCCGAGGTGTTGCAACTTTCGCGTGTGTCTGCAGCGTACCCGACGAGCCTGTTCTGGAAAGTCCTGGCCTTCAATCAGACTCATGTGGAGTGGTTCGGCTGCTCTCTGCACGATACGATTCAGCCGGGATTCTCCTTCCTGGTTGGTGTGGCGCTGCCGTATTCCATTGCCAGCCGCATGGCGAAGGGCGCGCGCTTCATGGAATTATTCACGCACGCGCTGTGGCGTTCCTTGGTGCTGGTCGCTCTGGGCGTATTCCTTCGGTCGATGGACCATTCCATGACCTATTTCACGTTTGAGGACACGCTCTCGCAAATCGGGTTCGGATATCCATTATTGTTCCTGCTCGGATTCTTTTCCTCAAAGGTGGAATCGCTCAAGTGGGTATGGGGGGCGCTCGCCTTGATTCTCTTCGGATACTGGCTGGCGTGGGCCCTGTATCCGGCGGCGCCCGCGAATTTCGATTGGCAAGGCGTAGGCGTTCCCGCGACGTGGAACGCGCAGCACAACTTCACGGGATTCGCGGCGCACTGGAACAAGAACTACAATTTCGGCAACCGCTTCGACCAGTGGTTCCTGAACCTGTTCCCGCGCGAAAATTCCTTCGTGTACAACTCCGGTGGATACCTCACGCTGAGTTTCATTCCGACGCTGGGCACGATGATCCTGGGCCTGATCGCAGGGCGCTGGTTGCGAGACTCCCGGCCGAACATTCCGATGAAAAAGTTGCTGATTGCCGGCGTGACGGGGATTGCGCTGGGACTGGCGCTGCATTATTCGGACATTTGCCCAGTGGTGAAACGCATCTGGACGCCGTCGTGGACCATCTTCAGCGGAGGCGTCTGCTTCTTGTTCCTGGCCGCTTTCAGTTGGGTGATCGATGTAAAGGGTTTCAAGAAATGGGCGTTCCCGCTGGTTGTCGTCGGCATGAACTCGATTGCTGCGTACTGCATCGCGCATTTCATGGAAGGATTTCTGGATAGCAGCCTCCAGATCCACTTGGGCCGGAACTTTTTTCAGTTTGCCGGCGGAGGACTGGAGCCCTTCTTTAGGGGCGGCGTGATTCTGCTGTGCTACTGGCTCGTGCTGCTTTGGATGTATCGGCGGAAACTGTTCCTGAAGATCTAGGGCCTCTCGAATTAACCTGATAGCAGTCAGGAGGCCAGTGATGGTGCAGGATGTACTTGGCGCCCGATCTCGGAAACCGTTCCCGAACGTCTGGACACTTCCAGATCGTAGAAATTCTGAAGATTGAGCCAAAACTCAGCGTTCGAGCGCCGTCGCCCAGCGCGCGTCTCAAGAATGGAACACATCCCTTCCCCTGCCAAGGCAACATTCTATGGAGTCTGAGCTATATGCCGCGCGACTGATGAATGTGTTCGAACGCAGCGATATTGTGCCCCTTCGTAGCCTCTCTCGTGCATTCTCTGCTGAGTCCGGCAAGACTGAGTCCGGTTCGAAGCCTGGGAAGCGAGTAAAGTTGCTGGGCCTGCCTCACATCAAGACAACTCTATTTAGCAGCGATTCTTGGACGGGGAATGCGACGGTTTCTTAGACCGTTTTAACCCTAACGTGTTTTGAAAATCGGTTAAATTGCATTCTGTTCCGTCACCCAGGCCCGCAAGATCTGGTCCAGCTCGACCTCGATACGCAAACAACAGGGCCGTTGGGACGAGAGGCGGCGGTTTTCCCAACCGCAGCAGCAAATTCCAAGGAAAGCTCGCACTGATTTTGCAGGACTTATTCCCTCTGCCCTCTCGTGACGGCCACGTTTTCGCTGTTACAGTGCACCAAGTCAACCTGAGAACTGTGCTAAAGTATTAGAAACATTGGAGGAGAGGTGCCAGAGTGGTTTAATGGGTCGGTTTGCTAAACCGTTGTACGGCCTAAAACCTGTACCGGGGGTTCGAATCCCCCCTCTCCGCCACAGCTCATTTCGGCAATGAAAATGCGGCGATTTGTGCCTTGCTAGCAGTTTTTCAGATGTGTCATTTATTTTAAATTGCCGTCTCGTTTATTTCCGACGAGCGACCCGAAGTCAACATGAACTGCTGAAGATGTTTGTGCTCAGGAATTCATTGCGGAATTTGCCGTGCGGGTCGAACTTTTTGCATAATTGAATAAAGTCGGGCAACTTCTCATATCTAGTTTTTAGCTCCGCCGGAGACATGGTAAACAACTTTCCCCAGTGCGGCAGGGGCTTAAATGGAGCTAACTCTTTTTCAATCACGGGCATCAACTTGCGTACTGCTGGCCAGTCCTGTTTCCAAGTAAAGTGTATGGTTACACAAGCCTGCTGGTAGCAAGGACTCAACCATAAATTGTCAGCGGCAATCGTGCGGATTTCCGAAATCATCAAGTGTGGACTGACCTGCTCACGCAGTCTTTCAACCGCCAGAATGGCTTCGACCGCATGCTTTCGGGGCACGAAGTACTCCGTTTGTAACTCTTTACCCGCGCTAGGCGTGAAGCCCATGCGAAAGTGCGGCAGTCGTTCATACCAAGGCCCTGGAACGCCCATTTGCTCCGTACAGTTCTCGGCGGAAAGTTCTGCAATGGGGTGGAGATTCTTGGTAGCACGTTTCGCTCCGAAGAATTCGGGGGTCGCGTCAAACGCTTGGCTCTCTTCAATGCGACTTTTGATCCAAACTTCATTGATACGCTGGTTTTGCCAGTCGGTAAAAAGACTGACGCTGTAACCACTCGATTCGATATCGTCAAAGTGGTCTTTCACTGCGCTGAGCGGTAGGTTTTCATACACGTACTGTCGCATCATGTAGGTTGGCTGAATATCGAGCATGACCTTTGTGATTACACCCACCGCACCAAGCCCGACGACAGCTCCCAGAAACGCTTCGCCGTCTTGTCGGCGGGATAGCTTAACCACCGCACCGTCCGCAGTGACGATTTCAAGTGCTGAGACCGCCGTGGCGAGATTGCCATTCCTTTCGCCCGAACCATGCGTTGCCGTGTTGATCGCTCCAGCTATCGAAATGTGAGGCAACGAGGCCAGATTGTGCAGCGCAAAGCCTTTGCTATGAAGGAGCGGAGACAGTTGACCGTAAGTCATGCCTGCATCGACCGTCACGGTGTGCGCCTCCGGCTCCAACGCAACCATTTTGTCGATCGGCCTCAGGGACAAAAAATTATCTGTGCTATCTGCAATATTGTTGAAGCAGTGGCGCGTTCCCAATACCTTTAGTTTGTTCTGTTTCTTAACGTAACTACAGACCTGTTCGAGCGAGCTTGCGGAGTACAAGCGGGCTGTACTGTATTCGAGATTGCCTGCCCAATTCTTCAGTTTGTCCTTGGCTGCGGAGGTCAAGAAAGGTGAAATGGCCGGGCTTGCCATCACCGCCGTGAAGAGCTTGATAAAAGTTCTCTTATTCATAGGTTTCGCCCCAGCAGTGTCGACATTTGCAATCGGAATTGGGTATTCCTTACCATCGAGAGCGCGGCAATTGTACACCTATTTCTTACCTCACTTGCTCCAAGGACTGAGATGGAATACATGAGGCTTTGGCTGCGCAATCAACTCCTTTTCTTTGTGGCGATGCTCGTCTCGTTAGCTTTTCCAGCAAAGGCCCAGCGGAGGACAAGCGAACAGGCAAACAAGAGTCACCCTAAGTTCACCAACGTGACTTCCACACTCGGATTGAATTTTCGGAACATGGCCTCACACACATCGAAAAAATACTTGATCGAAACAATGGGACCGGGCGTGGCCCTCTTTGACTACGACAACGACGGGCGTCTGGATATTTTTGTGGTCAACGGAGCGCCGCTCAATGACCCGACGCCCAAGGCAACTATCCCGCAGAAGACGGGTCCCAACTACTGGAATCGGCTTTATCACCAGAAGCAAGACGGCACGTTTGAAGATGTTACCGAAAAGGCCGGCCTGCAAGGAGTCGGATACGGAATGGGAGTTGCGGTCGGGGACTACGATAATGACGGCTACGAAGACCTATATGTGACGGCATACGGCGGCAACAAGCTCTATCACAACAATGGTGATGGCACATTCACGGACGTGACGGAGAACGCCGGGGTCGGAGCAAACGGCTGGTCCACCAGCGCAGCCTGGGTGGACTTGGACAATGACGGCCGGCTGGATCTAATCGTTCTTCGATACCTGCAGTGGGACTTCGACGACGTCTGGTGCGGTCAACACAAGGAGGGTTATCGAGAATATTGCCATCCGGATATTTTCAAGCCCATTGCTCCTCTGGTTTATCACAACGACGGCAACGGTCACTTTACTGAGATTTCGGAAAAGATCGGCCTGGCTAAACCGGGCAAGGGTTTGGGTATAGCTCTTGCCGACTATGACCGCGACGGAAGGATCGATATTTTTGTGGCGAACGATTCGATGCCCGAGTTTCTATTCCATAACAAACGGAATGGAACGTTCGAGGAGGTCGCGCTCGTGTCCGGTGTTGCCGTCGATGGCGAGGGCCATACGTACGCTGGCATGGGCGTGGACTTTGCGGATTATAACAATGACGGTCTCCCGGGTCTCGTGGTTACTGACCTTGCCAACCAGATGTATGCGCTATATCGGAACAATGGCGACAGCACGTTTACGTACGAGAGCTATTCCTCAGGTCTTGGCCGCATGACCATGACGCATTCGGGCTGGGGCGTGCGGTTTCTGGATTATGACAACGACGGATGGAAGGATCTACTCGTCTCGCAAGGGCATGATTTGGACACGATCGAACTGACGTTTCCAAACCTCCGCTACCGCGAACCCATGTTGCTGGCACGGAACACAGGCCACGGCTTTGAAGACGTCTCGGCGGAGGCGGGTAGCGTTTTTCGAGAAGCCTGGGTGGGGCGTGGCATGGCGATTGGAGACATCGACAATGATGGTCGTCTGGACGCAGTCGTGACCACGAATGACGGGCCTCTTTATGTGCTGCGCAATGAGACTCCGGCGACAGAGCATTGGCTGACGTTGAAACTTGTTGGGCACACGAGCAACCGCGATGCGATTGGAGCGGAAGTCAGAATTTTGACCACGAATGGTTTCCAAACCGGAACTGTGACTACCGCAAGTAGCTATCTCTCCGCCAGCGACAAACGCCTGCATTTTGGCCTAGGCGAGGAAACTTCGATCCAAACGATCGAGATTCACTGGCCCAGCGGAATCCGGCAGATTCTCAAGAATGTGCGTGCCAATCAGGTCGTCCAAGTGGACGAACCTTTGGAGATCACGCCGAGCAAGGCACAAAGAACGCCACACTGATGATGCGCTCTCACCGTGAAGCCTTCCTAAGCGTTCTAGTCCGCTGAAGGCATTTTCCATTGGGGCGGCAGGAAGTCACCTAACAGATCGCCTTCCGCGGGGGGCGGTGTATCGGAAGACGCATCGGCGTGCTCTGTCGCGCTTTTTGTGTTGCCGGCTCGACGAAAAGCCTGACTGAGCAAACGGCGCGCCTGTATGTCGCCGGGACTCAGATGAAGTGTCTCTTGCAGTTCGGCAATAGCATCGTTCACTTGACCTAGGGCCAGCTGGGTTTTTCCAACACCCAGGTGCGCCTCAGCACTTTTTGGGTTCAAGCGCACGGCTTCCCGAAAGGCTGCCAAAGCGTCCGATCGTTTCCCGGCGCGGTCGAGAGACAGCCCGAGAAAGTAACTGAGGAGAAAGTTTGCGCCTATCTTCTTCTGTCCAGCCGCAAGCTCCGAGGCCGCTTCGTCTGCCCGCCCCTGGCGCAGCAGGACTTGCGCTAGTCCTATGTAACTGGTTGGCAGAGGGTCACCGGCAACGACAAGAGCGCGAAAAATATCTTCCGCCGCAGCATGGCGCCCGGCGGCGAGCTGCCCCGCTCCCAGCCGAAGGCGCAGAGCATAGGACTCCGGATTGGATGCAATTCCTTCCTGCGTGGCCGAGATGGCATCGGCAAAGCGGCTCAATTCCATCAACTCGCGTGTCAAATTCAGCCACGCTTCCTCCTCGCTTGGAGCCAGCTTGGCCGCTTGGCGCAGAGCCTCAACCGCGAGGTCGGCACGGCCAAGCCGCGCCTCCGCAATGCCAATCAGCGACCACGCGGAGGCCAGTTCGCCTGCTTTCGAGTCTTTTGATGGCAATAGACCGATATATATATGAGCTTGTTGCGCAGCCTGCTCGTAGCTCCCAGACAAAAGATAAGTCAGGGCGAGATCAAATTGCGCCCAAGAGGCGAGGCCAGCGTGCCGGCGGTCGCTCGCTTTTCGAAGAAGTTCGACCGCCCTATCATTTTCATGGACCGCCAGAAAAAGCGACGCCACATGAGCGGACTGGGAATCACCGAGGGGAAACGTTTCGAGTTGCCGGAGCGCTTTACGGGCCTCTTCTTGTTTTCCAAGAGCGACGTGTCCCTTCGCAATTTGGATCAAGAAGTCCGGCTCGGAAGGCCACGGAACACCAGATAATTCCAATTCTCGAAAGGCCTCCGAGTACAGCCCGGCATCGAGTTGTACTCGGCCGAGATAATAGTGGGCGAATGAATCGTTCGAAGAAAGCTTCAGCGCCTGTTCCAGGACCTCTTTCGCGGGCGCGAGTCGATGTTGCGTCCATTCCAGGAAACCCAAGTTTCGATAAGCATCCTCCGTTTGAGGATCGAGACGAATGGCTTCCTCATACTCACCGGCTGCTTCTGTCGTTTGCCCAAGGCGCGCTAGGACGATCCCTCGGAAGTTACGGATCCGCGCATCCTTGGGATGCTCATGCGCGGCTTTGGTCAGCGCCTCGAGCGCGTCCTCAAGGCGATTCTCTCTGAGGGCGATCAAACCATTTTGAAACGTCTGATCCTGGCCAGCCGAGGTTTTCATCGAGGATTGCTGAGACAAAACGACAAGGTGGCAATCGGAAACAGAAGAAAAGCACAAGCCAACACTGATGAGGAAGCAGGCCACCACACAGATGAAGCGCGGGAGAAAGGTCATATCAGAGGTCTGCAGTTCCGTAGACGGGCAGACGAACCCAGTATTTTGCCTTGCCTCTTTTCAATCTGACGCAAGAGTCTCGCAACCACACAGAGTGAGATAGTCGCCAGCGATATCTGCGCCAACCTCGCTTTGATGACAGCCATGGCCTCAGGGATCCTGCATCGACTTCTCGACGGCGGTCAAACGCTCGGTCTGTTTTTCGAGGGTACTGTGCGATGTGCGGTTCAGGGCCGTCGAGAGTTCAAACTCGCGACCGGCTTTTTCTTTTTCTCCAAGGGCTTGATACGTCCGGGCGAGCTTGTAATGGACCGAACCATCATGGTCGCCAGCAACAGCCATCTTGAATTCGGCTACCGCCTTCTCGTAATGGCGCAACTCAGAATATGCCGTGCCCAAGTCTCGATGTATGTCCGGATTGCTAGGGTCCCCTGCGAGTGCTTGGGTTAAGTAAGGGAGGGCCCTTTCCGGCTGATGTTCCAGAAGATAGGTATCCCCGAGCTCGTCGAGCGCTCCAGGATGCCGCGGGTCCAGTTTCAACTCGACCTCAAATTCTTCGCGTGCTTCTTTAACTTTAAGATCTTTCCAAAGCAGATGGCCCAGACTGTAATGCAAGTTTGGCAAGAAAGGTTTTATCGCGATCGCCGCACGGTACTCTTCCATGGCTTTCCTGTCATCGCCGTTTGCGGCCGCTAGATCGCCCATGAGCTGGTGCATACGATACGAATTAGCGTCCAATTCAGAAAGCTTCAGATACGCCTCCGTGGCCAACTTTTCGTAACAACGCGCCCGCCAATAGGAGGCTTCGGGGGAGTGCTGCTCAGCAAGCGTCAGTTTGGAAAGTATTTCGAGCGACGTTTCATAATCTCCCGCTTCAAACAACGCCCCCGCAATAGAAGTACGAAATTCGAGCGGCGATTTGGGCGAGAGTACGCGACTGGCACAACGCCTCACAATGGCGAGTTGCCCGTTTTTGAGCGACTGGCGGACCTCTTCTTGAGAGCAGACCACGCCGGAGCGTGTCGTCAAATCGGATGGAATCGCTTTTGCGGATTGCGCAGCGGCCGCAGCAGGATTACCACTCTGGGCGGCGAGAAATGCCAAGGCAAAGTGCGCGGCCGGAGTATTGCGTCGTTCCAGCTCCGGGGCGAATTGCTCGATTTTCTCTCGCAAGCTTTCGGGAAGCTGTTCGAAGGCAGCATCTCCGAGCCCACGTTCTCGAATGCCGAGGATCCTTTCGGCCTCTAACGTGTCCGTATCCACGACCCGCGTCCAGTCCGCGAGAGCTGCCTCCACATCCCCCAGGATGAATTCTGTTTCTCCGCGACGGACAATCGGTCGCAAACTGCCGGGGGCCACACGTAATTCTTGTTCGAATTCCATGGCTGCACGCTTCACTCTTCCTGCCCGCAACAGCACTTCACCGATTTCTACATGCAATCCCGGAGTCCCGGGCGAAATCGCCAGAGCATTCTGAAAGCGAATCATCGCCATGGACCAAGCACCGCTCGCGGCATAGCTCTCCGCCAGCAATTGCTCGGTACGGGCAGACCCCGGTGCCGCCTTTTTCAGCAGGCTGACCTCCTCTTTACCCAACCTCTCATACGCATGGCCCAGAAGGTAGAGCAAATCCACGTTTCGTGGCTGCAGGCTCAGGGCCTTTTCGAGAGTGGCCGCCTCGGCATGAAAATCCGCTGACAGTTCCTGGGCCGTGGCGAGCCACGACCAGATATCCGGTTGCTGCGGTTCCTGGCGCGCCGCAGCCTTCAAATAAGGGATTGCTTTGGTTCCCTCGCCCGCCTTGCAGTAGTCTACTCCGAGGAAAAAATTTGCGCCCGTCAGCGTACGCTTAAGCCGGAGTGCGCGGCGGAATTCCGCCATGGCATCTGGAATATGATCTTGAAGCTGATAGACCAGCCCGAGGTTCATGTGAGCCTCGGCGAAATTGGGCTTCATGGTCAGGACGCTGAGGTATTCACGTTCCGCCGTGGCGTAGTCGCCGATTTTCTGAGCCTGCTGAGCAGCCGTAAAGTGTCCTTCTACCTGGGAAGACTCGCCACCGTCACCGGAGCGCGTTTGTTCCGCGACTAGCCACGGAGTCGCAGACCAGAAGAGGCACATCGACAGCAAACCCAGACGGCAAGCTGCCCGTCTCTCGATCGGATGGAACCAAACGCTCATGTAAGTGACCGGTCAGGGAGATGATTTTCTTGATCCATATCAGTTCTGAGGGCCGTGCCCGAGAGCCTTATCCTTTTCCAGTTTCGAAAGCCTTTCAAATTCTGCGAATTCTTTCGCGCTTGCATGTGGGTCGCGAAGTTCGCGATAAATCTGGGCCAACAAGTAGTGTGGCTGTGCGGCATTGGGGTCCGCTTGGATTGCAGCGAGAAATTCAAGCTTTGCTTTTTCGGGATCGTTCTCGCCTCGGTAGCATTTTCCAAGCAGCACGTGCACCTGAGGCATGTTGGGCTGTCCTCTCTCAGCCACGCTCAAGTATCCATGCGCTTCGGCAAAACGCTCGTCGTGGACCGCGATATCACCGAGGTATAAGTTGGTCAGCGCGTCGTTTGGGTTTTCCTTCAGTGCATCTATGAATTCTTTCTTGGCAGCATCCAGCTGATGCTGAACCCAATACGCTACCCCAATTGCATAATGAATTCCGGTAACGTCGGGACGCTTCGCGAGTGCCGCCTGATATTCCTTAATAGCTTCAGCGTAGCGCTCATCATCCGCGTAAACCTCTCCCATCAAGGCATGCAGCTGGAACGAGTCCTGATCCAGGGCTTTCAGTTTTTCGATCGCCTGAATAGAAGCGTTCTTGTAAATGCGGGCAAGCTGGTAAAGCGCGTCGGCATCCTTAGGATTTTCAGCTACTGTACGGTTCAGTTGCGAAATGGATTCATCAATTTGCCCAGCAGCCTGTAGCGCCAACGCGAGATAGTAGCGGCACCTTGGGTGTGGTTTCAGCGTTCCGAGTTCCAGCTCGAAGCTTCGGATCGCCTGGTTAGGGTCGTTTTCTCCGAAATAGGACACTCCAAGAAAAAAATTCACTTCGAAATATTGTGGCTCGTGGGCCAGTACTCGTTTGAAACTCCCGATCGACTCTAGGAATTTCAGCTCGGTTTGTTGCAACACCCCCAAGTGCTTGAGGGTTTCAAGATTGTCTGGGGCAAGCGCGAGCGCCTGAAAGTAGACGCGTTCCGCCGCCTGGTAGTCTCCTGTTTTCTCAGCCGCACGCGCTTGTTCGAGGAGGGTTCCTACGTCGCTCTGTGCGCGCACGACTGGTGCTGTAAGTAGGACACTGGCAATCAGGCAGCCAAGAGCAGCCCTCAAGCTGTTGGGCGCACTAAGGCTCAATCCACATGGCAAGTAACGAAAAGACAGGGACATCTTGATTTCGCCCGGGGACCGCTTCACGTGGCGGTCCTCAGAACAATAAAATACAGGAGAAATTATAGCAATCTGCTCATGGCGACGCCCGGAAAACAAACGTCAGTAGTTGCGGAACGCCCTTGCTGGAGATGCATGCCGTTGGGTCCATGCGATTGAAGCAGGAGTAAGGCTTCGGTGTTGTTATTCAATGCGGCGGACTGCGACGAGAGTCGTTGCATTCGGTGCCCCGGCGACGGTACGGGAGCGAATCAGCGCCTCAAAACAAACATTCTCCAAGGAGTTCTCTGTTGAACCAGTGATGCCAAGCGCGGCCTTCAACTGTCGCCGGTTTTCCGGATCGGCCAGAAATCGTCCTGCGGCTTCCGTTCCTTCTTGTTGAAGTCCTTGCATGACGAGCACCCTTCCGTCGTGCGTGACATTCGGAAGAAGTGCGATCGTAGCGTAATCTTCTCCCATCGATCCTGTCCATCTCAACCCTTCGTATCGGTCTTTTTCACCGGGTAGAGGATTGGTGTCGACAAATGCCTTAGCGCTGTTGCCGACGATAGCCTCGCTCTCGCGAAAATTTAACTTGTTTTGAAAGAGTGACACCCAGGGATTCGACCCAGGACTTCCAATAAGGACGTAGTTTTCGTGATCTAAGTCACGCATAGCCAAATCTCTCGGGTAGCGGACCGATGCCTTCTTTTGAAATGGCCCAGCCATCTCAAGTAATGTGGCCACGTCTGCGACATCTGCAAACGAGGTAAGCATGGAGTTTGTCATATACTCGTTCAAACGGAAATCGGCTCCACCAGGCTTAAGTCTTGAAGATGGTTGCAGGAAGTCCCGATGAAGATACTGCTCGAGGGAACCTGGCTGGGTGGTGAGTATTCGGAACATCCCGTAATTACTATCTGCCACGACAATCAACGTTTGATGTCGGGAATCAAAGACCTGGGAAAATGGCCAGGGCGGATTGGTAGCGCTTTCTGCCAACCCTGGCGTCCCGGGCCGGGCGGATCGATATGCCAAGACAATACATACTATTGTTAATACCCCGCAAAGCGCCCACGCCAGACTCGCCTTGCTTCGCCAGGGTACCGCTGGACTGACGCCAAGTGCAGCTTCCCCGAGAGAGTTAAGGGCCTTCGTGGCCGGCTTGAATACTGGCGTGTAGCTCCCCTTTGGGATGCTCAAGATGAGTGGTTCGTTTCGTCCTTCTTCATCGAAATATTCGTGAAGTTTGAGTCGAAGCTGACGGGCGTGCACGCGAACAGAGCTGTCTTCGAGGGAACTGTAACCAGAGGGCTTGTGAAACAGCTTGCTGCCGATCTGCTGTTCCGTTAATTCGTGGGTATGCCCATGAATGGTCCGTTCCGTGACATGCTCCAGCAGTTCACGCAAGCGAGTACTCTTTTGAAAGGGCGGACTGGACACAATTCTTTGCACGAGCTGCCATCGCTCATCGGCAAGAATATCGTCGGCTGCTTTTTGACTTGTGGCTAACATTGCGGTTGGAGGACAACACAATCCAGAATTCAATAGACGAAACCTATTTTTAGCCCACAGACTCTCTAAGTCAAGCATCCAAGCACGGCATGACGAACGATCAGCCCAAGTCACGATGTTACACGACCCGTGAATCACAATGATTTCACAAGCTAGCTTCTTTTCTTTCAGCTCTTAGAAAGCGTAGGTTCTCGCAAGATTGTTTGGGGCAGAGTTCAAATTGCGTCATGGAGTTCCCTAAATGGGGCGGTTGCGTTGGTTGTCATCGCTATTCTTCTGGTGACACGTGCCACTGAAGCGCGCTTCAAGATGCAAATTCTGGTTACCCCGAACGAAAAGATTGGAATCTAAACGAAGCAGTGAAATGCCACGTGCTTAGGAGGACGACGCGCTGCAGATGGGGTGCTCAGAAATTCCGTGGAGCTTCCGCCTGTAAAGCCGACTTGTAAATCTTACCTTACTGTAAAAGGGTAGGACTGGGGGAGGTTCGAAGTGAAATGCCTTCAACGTCTTTTGGGTTGTTTGGCGTGTTGTCTCATCGCTGCTCCACTTTGGGGGCAGACTAACTCTGGCAGTATTCAGGGAACAGTGACCGATCCTAGCGGCGCCGCGCTCGCGGGAGCTAATGTTACGGTGCGCAACTTGGATACTGGTCTGGCTATTTCGACGGTGACCACGGATGCCGGGCTCTATTCCGTGCCCAACCTGCCACCTGGACGTTACTCGGTGAGCGTGGAAGGACCTAGCCTTAAGAAATACACGCAGGAAGGCGTCACAGTACCAACAGGTACGGCCGTCTCACTGGACATCCAGATGCAGCTTGGCGGAGTCACGGAAAACATCACCGTCACTGCCGACGCTAGCCAATTGGAAACCTCCACTTCGGATGTCGGCGCGACAGTGGAGAGGAGTTTGGTGGCGAACTTGCCGCTGGAAGTCTCCGGTACTATTCGCAACCCGGTGCAGTTCATCACGCTTGTGCCTGGTTTCGTCGGGGGTGTGGCGAACGATCCAGGCAGCAATTCAAGCGACGACTTCAAGGTGAATGGAGGACAAGAGGGGGGAACGGATGTGCTGGTCGATGGCGTGTCAATCTCCTTAGTTTCGCCGAACACGCAATGGAACAAGGGAGTTTCGACCGATGCGGTCCAAGAGTTTAAGGTCCTTCAGAGCAATTTCTCTCCCGAGTTTGGGGAATCCGGCGACGGCATCGTCAGCCTCACTGTAAAGTCCGGCACCAACCAACTCCACGGCTCAGCTTACGACTATCTCCGCAATCGCGTACTTGACGCCAATAGCTGGAAAAACAACACGTCTGGCAACAAAAAGGCTATCAATACTCAAAATGACTTCGGTGCCACCGCCGGAGGTCCCGTCTGGATTCCTCGTCTCTACAACGGGAAAGACAAAACTTTCTTCTTCTTTGCCTACGAGGGCTTCCGTTTTAGAACGGGCAGTAACAATATACTGAGTCTGCCGAATGAGGCTTTCCGAAAAGGTGACTTTTCGGCGTTGCTGCCCGGCACGCAGCTGTATGATCCCACCACACACGCGGCGGTCCCTGGCAACATTCTTACGAATGACCCTAACTTCAAGGCTAGTGCGGTCATGACGAAAGTCTTCGCACTTCTTCCGCCAACGAACGGCGGACTCACCCAGAATGTGACCGATCACAGCCTCTCGAGCACAACCGCGAATCTATTCGACGTAAAGATCGATCATGCTTTTTCTGATAAGCATAGGATTTCTGGGGGCTTTGACTACGACAATACCAGGACAGGCGGCATTTCAAGCCTGTCACCGATTTTCGGGTCTAGCACTCCCCAGAATACTAGATATGTAAGATTCAGCGACAATTACATCTTCAGTCCGACCGTGGTCAATCAATTTTTGGTTGGATTTAGCCGACGTTACCGTGCTGAGGGTTCGAACAGCATCGGCCAAGGGTTTCCGACGAAAATCGGGCTCACGGGTGTGAATAATACCACCTTCCCGTGTTTCAAATTCTTCAGCGGTCCATACCGGGAAGTGCTCAACAATTGTGGTGACTCCGAGTTTGCGGATAACGTTTACCAGATAAACGATTCCGTGAGTTGGGTCAAAAGCAAGCATAACTTGAAGTTCGGCGGCGGAGTCCGCATGTTGCAATTCAACGTGCGGCGGTTGACACAGGGCTCCGGGGAATTTGATTTTGATCCCTCACAGACCAGCAGTACCGGCACCGCGACTGGAGTGGGGGGCGATGCGGTTGCCAGCGCGCTGTTTGGTCTTGTGAACCAGGCGTTTTTGAACTACGGTGCATTCAGCGGTGTGCGGTACAAAGATTTTTATTTCTTTGCTCAGGATTCGTACAAGCTTACGTCTCGCTTAACTCTGAACTACGGGCTACGCTACGATCTGGACAAACCTGCCACCGAAGCATTTGATCGGTTTTCGGCGGTTGACCCCACGCTTCCTAACCCCGGCGCGGGGGGAATTCTCGGAGCTTATACCTACTTCGGAACTGGCACAGGCCGCAATGGAAGGACACGTCCACAAGATACCTATACTAAAGCATTTGGGCCACGCTTGGGCTTTGCTTACAGCATCAATTCCAAGACCGTACTGCGTGGCGGCTATGGCATCTTCTACGAGCCTTTGAAGGAAGGATCCTTCGCCGACCAGGATGGCTTGGGATTCTTCAATAAGGAGACGTTAACCACAGCGAACGTCGCTCCCTTTCAAATCGATAGCGGCGTGCCACATCTTCTTCCGCTGACCGGACCTTTCACGCCGGAAGGGCAAAATGGCAACGGCGGCGTTATCCTGGTGCCGCGAAACAGCGGGCGCCCTGCCGACATCCAAACCTGGAATCTCGACATTCAGCGGCAGATCACCACGAACCTTGTAGTAAGTGTGGCCTATGTCGGATCCAAAGGCACTCACTTGCCAGCGCTGAACATTATTCCCAATCAAGTGAGTCCTTCATTCCTCTCTCTTGGCAATGAGTTGGGATTGAACGCTACTTGCCTTTCGAATAATGGCTGCCCCAAGGCTGTAGCCGCGGGCGTCAAGTTGCCTTACCCGACGTTCAGTGGAAATATCAATCAGCTTCTGCGACCGTTTCCTCAGTACGGCGACTTTAACCAGGAGGATAACTCCTTCACGCCGGACCGCACCGGCAACTCCACGTATCACGCGATGCAACTGGGATTGGAGAAACGCCTTGCCACGGGTTTGAGTTTCCTGGTCTCCTACACCGTATCGAAGAACCTCACGGACGCCGACTCCGCGGGTCCGGGAGTGTCCGGTTTCATCAGCACAAATAGCTTTATCGGGCAGAATTCCTTTGATCGCGGAGCCGAAAAGGCGGTTAGCCAACTGGATACGCCGCAAGCGCTGGTGGCTAGTTTTTTCTATGAACTTCCCGCCGGACAGGGCAAGCACTATTTGAATCAAGGCGGAGTAGTGGACCGAGTCGCGGGCGGCTGGTATGTCGCTGGTGTCGCTTCCTACAAGTCCGGAACACCCACGACGGTATACGGGCCCTGCGGCGGAACGGCCGGTGATGTCTTATTCGCTGGGTGCCACTTCACTGGGATCGCCCGCGTGAACGTCGTCCCCGGAGTAAGCCAAACGAACAAGAGTTCGAACTTCAACACTGCAACGACTCCGTTCTGGAACCCTAATGCGTTCACGGTGCCGGCCAATTTCACCTTTGGCAACGAACCCCGCTCCCTATCTGGTGCCCGCACATTCGGAGGTCGCAACGAGGATTTCACCCTGGGGAAGAAAACGCGTCTCTTTGGTGAAAACGCAGCCATCGACTTCCGAGCAGAGTTTTTCAACATTTTCAACCGACACATTTACCAGTCGCCCAGCGGTTTTGCCACCCCCCTGGGTAATCCCTTTATTCCTCTGGGCGCTCCGGGATGCAATAACCCTACCCAGCGCTTTGCCTGTGGTTTCGGAGCTGTCACCGATTCTAGTGGGCCGCGAACCATACAATTTGGCTTGAAGATCACATATTGATAGTGTGGTGCCCTGTCTGCACACGCTCTCGGGCAGG
>MNEA01000140.1:51387-58313 GCA_001917435.1 Acidobacteria bacterium 13_2_20CM_2_57_6 | reverse complement strand
GTGACCGATAATGCAGGCCGTTGGGTTGTTTCGAACTTGCCCTCTGGTCAAGTCAAAATTACCGCCAACGCCCGTGGCTTCAGGCAGCCTGTCAGTTAACTCAATTACGATGACAGCCGCCCGCGCCCTTCAATTCCGCTTTGAGCGTTGGCTCGATTTCGGAATCGATTACCGTGACGGCCAGTTCTGGCGGAAACTTTAGCAGCCTCGATCTATAACGGCTTCAGCGCGATGCGCGAAAAAATGCGGAGAAGCAGCAGCTGGCCGCTTCGTCCAACGTGACAAATCTGCAGCAGCGCATTTCGGGCGTGTTGCCGGTTCGCGTCGATGTGCCGCGCGCAGGGAATTCGTCCAACTTCGTCAGGCCGCTGGTTCTTGATGAAGAGACGAAAGTGACGTTTACGTACAAATCGAAATAACGTTGGCTATCGAGCGAGAGAAGCGGGTTCGTGACTTTGCTTTTGCATCGCACGATCCAGCGCCTGCTTTTCTTCCGGCTCAAGCGCGCGCGTTGCACCTTTTGGTAGGTCGCCCAGAGCCAGCGGGCCGATGGCGACGCGCACGAGCCGAAGCACTTCTATTTTTAGCGCTTCGAGCATTCTGCGGATGTGACGATTCTTGCCTTCGTCGAGAACGATTTCGAACCACGAATTCTGCTCGCCTTGCCGAAGCATGCGCGCGCTCCTTATGCACAGAAATTCGCCGTCGTTTGCGCGGATTCCGTTCTGCAATTTGTCTGACAATGCTTCATCGGCGAGGGCGTTGATTTGCACGTGATACGTTTTGTCGAGATGCGTTTTCGGCGCAGTAATTGTCGCCGCCCATTCCGAATCGTTCGTCAGCAGCAGCAAGCCTTCGCTTGCTTTGTCCAGCCGGCCTACCGGAGCGAGCCACGGTAAATTCTGTGGCAGGAAAGAATAAACTGTGTCTCGCCCTTTTTCGTCGGCAGCAGTGGTCACAATTCCGCGAGGTTTATTCAGCGTAAGGTAAATCTTCGAGCCGCGCGCAACTGGCTGGCCGTCGATTTCAATGCGGTCTTTTTCAAGATGGACGGGCGTTTCCGGATCGCGGCGAATCGTTCCATTCCATTTCACGCGGCCAGCAGCGATCAGCTCGGCTGCGTACGAGCGCGAGCAATAGCCGAGTTTTGAGATGGCCCGCGCCAATCCAACTTTCTTGAGCGCGCCGCCCTGTAACGTTTTCTTGCTCCTTCTCATTTTCACGGAGGTATTATTTTGCGGCGGCGCTTGGCGCGGGTGTTGGCGATGTCGGAGACGCTGGCGGCGGGGGCGTTGGCGATGCTGCTGTTCCAGTCATGGGTGCGGCATCTGCGGGCGATTTCGGCGCTTCGTGTCTTACGGCGCCGTAGCGGGCGGCGAGCCATTCGCGGGCTTCTTCCGGTGTGTAATTGAACGGACCGATCCCGCCGCGATAGGCGATGCGGCCGCTCTCATCGATGATGTAAATGCGTTCCGGCCACGCGGCGTAGGCATCATTGGCGGCGTTGGTCATGTCGTCGATACCGAAGGGCAAACTGAATTTGAATCGCTTCACGAAATCATTCGCGATCGCCACACGCTGTTCGAGTGTTTTCGGCTGTGCGTAGCAGACGTTATCTTTATCCTTCAGATTCGATTTCATCTGCCACTCGTCGGTGGGATGCGCTTCGCGAACGTAAACGGTCAGAAAATCGGCGCGATCCTTGTAGTCTTCGTAGATTTGAACGACGTCGCCAACCTGGCGGCGAAATGGCGGTCAGGTAAAACTGCCGAAGACCAGAACCAGCGGACGGTCATGGGTTCGTTGGCGGATGTGGAAACGACTGACGCCGTCGAGGGCGACGATGCGTGCGTCCGGCGCGTCGCTGCCGACTTTCAGCGTGCCGCGATGCATGTGCGGCAGGGCATAGCGCACCATGCCGTACGCGTCCTTGGCGCTTCCGGCCATGTAGGACAAAGCAGCGAAAGCGGCGACGAAAAGCACGCCGAATATTCCCGCCGTCCATTTCCAGAAACGATTCAATGGAAACTCTTCTCCGTATATTTAGCTGCCTGCGGCAAAAATAGTATCATCCGCGGCCGACTTTCGAGCGCAGCTTGTCCCGCTCTTTTTTGTAGCGCGCCAGCGCATTCTCGATGACTTTGACGGCGGCGTATGCCGGGCGAATGTCTTCGACCTGGACCTGCTTGCCTTCCAATTGCTTGTAGTCCTGGAAAAAGCGCCGCAGCACGAGCAAACGGTGGGGCGGAAGCTCGTTGGCCTCGACGTAGCTGTTGAATTCGGGATCGTTGGTGGCCACGGCGATGACCTTGTCGTCGCTGGCGCCGGAATCGATCATGGTCATTAGGCCGATGGCGCGTGCTTTGATGAGCGCGAGCGGCTGGACCGGCTCCTGGCACAGTACGAGGACGTCGAGGGGATCGTTGTCTTCGGCGTAGGTTTGGGGAATGAAGCCGTAGTTTGCGGGATAGAACACCGCCGAATGGATGATGCGATCCACTTTCAAGAGGCCGCTGGCTTTGTCCAATTCGTATTTCACGTTGGAGCCCAGGGGAATTTCGATGACGGCTTGGAAATCGCGCGGGAGATCGTCGCCGGGAGAAACGTCGTGCCAAGCATGGAGCATCGTTAGAAATCCTTCGTCGCGAATAAGTGCGTAGCATTATGACCTGACACGACCTTGAGTGCCAGAATGGGCAGGAAACCGATGGGCAGACCTTCCCCCTCCCACTGTTTTCATAAAAGATTGAGGCGACAGGGGTTTATGGGGTGGGGGTCTGCAAACGATAGGAGAGTAACGGGGTTAGAACGGGAGCGTTTGAAGGTCGGAGGGCTGGAATGTTGAGGGTTGAAGAAGACAAAGGAGAAAGAACAATCTAACGCAGAGACGCTGAGTACTGAGAGGTAACGCGGAGAGGACGAATGCAGAAGGAAACGGCGAGAGTGACGTCTTACTATCAAATCCACATTACCATTAAAGTAAGTGGTTGGTCTACTGGGGCGGCATCCCGGTTGTTGGAGTGATTGCGTCAGGTAGCGCGGGATGCGCTTGTCTCTCGGTGACCAACCTAGCCGCGCACGCTGGATTCTAGCACGTGCGGCCCCTTGCACTTTCTCTGCTCCCCTCCGTTGCTGCAACGACGAATACGCAACCTCCGCGCGTCACTGAGGAAAACCACCCGCGTCGGGAGATTCATTCCGCTGAACCCGCGGGATGGAGCAGAGCTGACGTTCCCGGGAGGGGTGGCGCGAAATACGCCGAAGGTTAGTGGGTCTCCAGGAGCGAAAAGGTCCCGCCAGTAGCCGGAGAGGGTTGCCGTTGAGGTTCGGAGGAAAAGGTGGCGAGCAGGGAAGTGGCCTCGTCGAGTTGTTTGCGGGTCATCAGGCGCGAGAGCTGGTTGCGACGGTTGGCGCCGGAGGCATCACCCGCGGCGAGCGCGCGCGAATACCAAGTGTAGGCGGCGACGTAGTCGAGAGGCAGGCCTCGCCCCTGCTCGTACAGGTAGGCCAGGTTTGTTTCCGCGGTGGGCAAGCCGCACTCCGCGGCAAGGCGTACCCATCGGGCAGCTTCCGTGTAATCCAGTGGAACACCCACGCCTTTGTAGTAAAAAACCGCCAGACTGTTTTGAGCATCGGCGGATCCTGCATCGGCTGCTGCGCGAAACCACCTAGCTGCGTTCGCGTAATCGCGGGGAATCCCCGAGCCCAGGTAGTAGAGCGTCGCCAGGTTGCACTGGCCGACGGGATTCCCGTGTTGAGCGGAAGCGAGATACCATTCGAATGCCTTGCTCAGGTTCTTGGGAACACCCTGGCCGTGCTGATACAGAGAGGCCAGATTGTTTTCGGCGGTCGAGTGGCCCTGGAGTGCTGCGGCAAGGTAGTTCTCGGCAGCCTTGGCATAATCACAGGGAACCCCCTGGCCATGTTCGTACAAATAGCCCAGGAGAAATTCCGCGTCGGCATTACCCTGGGCGGCGGAGGCGCGGAGCCACTTGAGAGCAGATTGGTAGTCGTCATTAGTGGGATCATGGCGGAGATAAGACTGCGCCAGGTTGTATTGAGCAACGGCGTCGTCCTGTTCGGCCTGTGATTGCAACCCCGGAGAGAACGTGTTGGCGTTCTGCTGAGATTGTGGCGCTGCGTAACTGGGCTGAAACGCTACAAATACAGAAGCGAGGAGCAGCAACGGTATAAAAAGCGAGTACGCGTGACGAAGTTGCAAGTTCATCGTGGTCCCCTTTGTTGACGTGAAAGTTGATTCGGTGCACGAGACTCTGCCGAACCGAATCAAAAAAGGACGGCCATGGAGTCAGCAAGCACCGCGAGCACACCACGCTGGCGCGGACGAGCCGGCAGTGCGGTGTCGAAAAACAACACGCGGCACTCGTACTCCCGGCACGCCGAACGCGTGCGACGAGCTCTCAGAGCCACTCCGCGAGCTGGATTGCTACCGTAATGACGAGAGAACGGCTAAGAATGTTTGGTCATGTTGCAAGATTTTTACAAAGCCGTGCGTTCGATCCGCGGTTCTTGATTGGCACGCGAAGGAATTGCCGCTGTTTTGCGGCGATTTCTAACGCAAGCATTCGAAAAAACGTTCGGATGCAGCGATAAAATGATTCTCGTTGGCTGGAATCCAGGACGATAAAGGGGAAGGAATTTGTGGCGCAATCAGGAAGGCCGTTCGATGCGGCAGCCCCCAATTAGTTGAATAGCGGCGGACGTGGATTCAGCTTGATTCGCGGGACTTTGCGCGGGATTTGGCGTCCGGATGGCGAGGCGTCCAGTCTTTTGGCGGGAAGGCTACATGCCAGAACATGGGATTCGGCAGGAGGAACTCGACTCCTACCTGAGGCTGATTGCTTTGACGCCGGTCAATGTGCGCGACAATGCATTCGAGCGCCGCTTTGGTCTGGACGTTCCATAGAGTGAGCCGCTGTCCTCTGTAAACCTGCGTCAACAAGTGAATCAACGCACCGTGAGCACTGATAGCCTGCGTGCGAGTCTCCTCTTTAAAAGCACCAGCGCCGGTCTTTCCAGAAACACGCACGGGGAGAGTCATCAACACGCGCTGACTCCTGCGACGGTTGGCCGCGAGCCAGGAGGTTTCGCGAGATTCGGTGAGCCACGTTTCGAGAATCCGAAGCTGCTCCGGCTCGATGGTCGTAAACACCAGCCCCATGCCTTTGGTCGCTCGCGAGTAGACGACCCTTGCGCGGGCTTCGAAGCGTTGCGAGCCCTTGGTGATGCGAACCTCCGTGACCGTCCCTAACGGGAGGGCGTCACTCGTATCCACATAGCAGCCTTGCTGACTCAGATCACGAACGCGCGTTTCCATCCGCGCACCGGATTCGGCAGGCACGACCTCAGCAGCAGCAAGGAATTCGTAGCGAGGATGAGTCCGGCGGTCTGCGCCCGTAAGCACGGCTGAAGGAGCAGCAACAGTGGCCGCATCACTGGAGACGGGGGGAGGGCTTGCAATCTGTTCCGAATCCATAGGGGTGTCAGGAAAAGTTGCCACCGGTTCCGCGTCACTGGAAGCGCCGGAAAAGTTTGCAATCATTTCGGAATCAAAGGAAATCTCGGAAACGCTGGCACCGTTTTCGGAATTGGCGGGACGTTCGGGATGGTTCGCGGCCTTTCTCGAATCAGCAGAAATCGCGGAAGAACCCGCAGGCGTTCGCGCGTTGTCGGGAATTGTGGAAGGCGTGCTGGCTTTCGATCTTCGCTTGCGATTGCGGCGCTTCATGACCATAAGATTGTAACGCAAAGCGTGTCGAGCGGATTGAGCACGGCGACCGACAATGCGTCTATGGGTAAGAACGCGCAGGTTCAGGCGCGGGCTTTGTCGATCATTTCTTCCCAGATGCCTTTGGATTTGAGGATGATCTCGACGAGTTCGCGGGCGGCGCCTTTGCCGCCATCCGCTTTGGTGGTGTAGTGGGCGGCGCGGCGCACTTCCGGTGTGGCGTTGTGGACCGCGACGGCCAGCCCGACGCGCTTCATGATGGTCAGGTCGGGCAGGTCATCGCCTAGAAAGGCGACTTCCGATTCCTGGGCGCCGGTCTTGCGCAGAACGTCTTCGTAAGCCGCGACCTTGTGCCCCTGTTTTTCGTAGACGAACTCGATGTCCAGTTCCTTGCAGCGGCGGCGAAGAGCGGCGCTGCCGCGGCCGGTGATGACGCCGGTGCGCAGCCCGGCGGTAACGGCAAGAGTGAGGCCCTGCCCGTCGTGAGCGTCGAAGGTTTTGCTTTCGAGCGCATGGCCATCCTGCTGCGAGACGAGCGTCACACTACCGTCGGTCAGCGTGCCGTCCACGTCCATGAGCAGGACGAGAATTTGTTTCGCTCGTCTTGCCAGTTTTTCCGGGATTTTCTTTGCTCGCGTAGGCAATGCCATCTCCTCTATTTCTGAATTAGCGGAAGCTGACCGAAAGTCGCTACATCAGCTCCAAGGTCCACAAATCATGGAGGTGCAAGACGCCCAGGACGCCTTTGGCTTCGTCTGTAACCACGATGGAGGTGATCTTACGCTTTTCCATGAGGTTCAAGGCTTCGCTGGCGAGCACATGTGGACCGATCGTCTGCGGGCTCCTGGTCATGCACTGGCCCGCGGCCATTTCCAGAGTCGCGCCGCGATGCTTCTCCATCAGGCGGCGGAGGTCGCCGTCGGTCAAAATTCCTGCCAGGCGCCCGTCCGGCTCCAGCACGGTGGTCATGCCGAGACCCTTCTCGCTCATTTCGTGAAACACGTCGGGCATTGGCGTGTCTTTTGAAACGCGCGGTAGCGATTCGCCCGCATGCATCAAGTGTTCGACGCGAAGCAGTTTCTTGCCAAGGCGGCCGGCGGGATGCAGCGCCGCGAAATCATCGTGCTTGAAATCTCGACGCTCCAGCAGCGAAACCGCCAGCGCATCGCCCACGGCC
>MNEA01000140.1:0-51344 GCA_001917435.1 Acidobacteria bacterium 13_2_20CM_2_57_6 | reverse complement strand
ATAATCTCCTCGGTTTCCCCGCCGTAGGAGACGGCCAGCATGGCGTCGCCGCGCGCGAGCATCCCAAGATCGCCGTGCAGCGCTTCAGCAGGGTGCAAAAAGAAGGACGGCGTGCCAGTGCTGGAGAGCGTAGCAGAGATTTTTCGTCCAATCAGGCCGGATTTGCCCATGCCAGTGACCACGACGCGCCCTTTGCACGCGAAGAGTATGGTGACGGCTATTTCGAAGGTTGCATCCAGCCGCGCCAGGACATCCTGAATCGCCTGAGCCTCGATTTTCAGCACACGCCGAGCGGTGTCCAGGCTCATTTCGCGCTCCAACGGCGAACCACGTTGCTGAGACCCTTTAATTTCATGAGCAAGGCAAGGAGCTGTGAGAGCGGCAGCGCGTTGGGCCCGTCGGAAAGTGCTTTGGCGGGATTGTCGTGGGTCTCCAGAAAAATGCCGTCGACACCCGCGGCAACACCGGCGCGCGCCAGCGGCTCTATGAACTGCGGCTGGCCGCCGCTGGAGTGACCCTGTCCGCCGGGAAGCTGCACGGCATGCGTTACGTCAAAGACAACCGGGTAACCGGTCCTTTGCATGATGGGGAAGGAGCGCACATCCACGACAAGATTCTGATAGCCGAACGTAGAGCCGCGCTCGGTGAGAATAATTTTCTCGTTGCCGGTGCTGGCAACCTTCTCCGCCACGTTGCCCATCTCCCACGGCGAAAGAAACTGCGGCTTTTTCACATTGATGACGCGGCCAGTCTTGCCGGCGGCGATTAGCAGATCCGTCTGCCGCGCCAGAAACGCGGGAACCTGGAGCACGTCGCAAACATCCGCGACAGGCGCGGCCTGAGAAGCTTCATGGATGTCGGTGAGGATCGGGAGTTTCAGGTCGGACTTGATCTTGCCGAGAATACGGAGGCCTTCCTTTAGCCCGGGGCCGCGGAACCCCTTCAGCGAGGACCGATTGGCTTTGTCGAAGGAAGCCTTAAAGATGTATGGCAATCCCGCATCGGCGGCGACCTTGGCGATTTTTTCCGCCATGGCGCGGGCGTGCGATTCGGTTTCGATGACGCAGGGACCGGCAATCAGAAAGAGGGGATTGCCGGCACCAAGGCGCAGCTTGCCAAGTTCGATTTCGCGAGTCGCGTTCATAGGAGATGGGAAAAAGCCTGTAAACTACTTAGGCTACGCAGGCCGCGCTGGGTTTGCAACGGTTTAGGCAGTGGCGCGAGGCGCAGCACGCAACGCCGGGGCGGGTTGACGTTCCGCGACGCTGGCGGGGGCCGGACGCAAACGTTCCTTTTTGTGCTCCAGCGCGGCCCCGATGAACGCTGCAAAGAGCGGGTGCGGCTCGAGAGGCTTGGACTTGAATTCCGGGTGGAACTGGCAGCCGAGGAACCACGGGTGGTCGGGGGCCTCGACGATTTCGACGTAATTCTCATCCGGAGTGCGTCCAGTGATGCGCAGGCCGGCGGCGACCAGCGTTTTTTCGTAGTCGCGATTGAATTCGTAGCGGTGGCGGTGGCGCTCGCTAATCTCGAGTTTGCCGTAAGCCTTGTGCCCAAAGGAACCAGGCTCCAGCTTGCAGGGCCACGCGCCCAGGCGCATGGTGCCGCCCATTTCATCGACGCCAAGGAGTTCGCGCAATTTATAAATCACGCGGTGCGGCGATTGCGGATCGAATTCGGTGCTGTCAGCCTGCTTCAAGCCGGCGACATCGCGCGCATATTCGATCGTGGCGCACTGCATGCCCAGGCAAATTCCAAAGAAGGGCACTTTGTGCTCGCGCGCATACTGAATGGTGTGCACCATGCCTTGAATCCCGCGCTTACCAAATCCGCCGGGAACAAGGATTCCGTCGTAGCCGTGCAGGCGCGCCGCAGCCGTCGCAGCCGAATCGATTTCTTCCGCCTCGATCCATTCGAGAACGGTTTTGTGATTGTGCGCCAGGCCACCGTGCAGCAGGGCTTCGCGCAAACTCTTATAGGCATCTTCGAGCTGCACGTATTTGCCGACAACTGCGATGCGAGCCTCGCCCACCGGATGATGCATGCGGTGGACCAGGTCGAGCCACGGCTTCATGTTTGAAGGATGGTCTTTCAGCTTCAGCAGGCGCAGGATTTGCGCGTCCAAACCTTCCTTACTTAGCTCGGCGGGCACAGCGTAAATCGTATCCACGTCTTCCATGGAAATGACGCAGGACTCTGCGACGTTGCAGAACAACGCGATTTTTTTCTTTAGTTCGGCGGGGATATGGTGATCGCTGCGGCAAAGCAAAATGTCCGGCTGAATCCCGATGCTCAGCATTTCCTTTACGCTGTGTTGCGTTGGCTTGGTTTTCAACTCGCCGGCAGCGGCGATGAAGGGCACCAGGGTGACGTGCACAAAGAGCGTGTTCTCCGCACCAAGCTCCAAGCGCATCTGGCGAATCGCTTCGAGGAAGGGAAGCGATTCAATGTCGCCGACGGTGCCGCCGATTTCGACAATCACAACGTCGACGCCTTCGGAGACTTTCTTGATAGTGGCCTTAATTTCGTCGGTAACGTGCGGGATCACCTGGACGGTTTTGCCGAGGTAATCGCCGCGGCGCTCTTTGGTGAGGATGGTTTCGTAGATGCGGCCGGTGGTCCAATTATTGTCGCGGGAAAGCTTGGCGTGAGTGAAGCGCTCATAGTGGCCAAGGTCCAGGTCGGTTTCCGCGCCGTCTTCGGTGACAAAGACTTCGCCGTGCTGAAAAGGGCTCATCGTACCGGGATCGACGTTCAGGTACGGATCACATTTCTGCAGGGTGACTTTGAAACCGCGACTTTCGAGGAGACAACCGATAGAGGAGGCAGCTACGCCCTTTCCAAGTGAGGAAACAACACCGCCGGTTACAAAGATGTATTTTGGCGCCATCCGTGAAGCCCGGGGTTCTTGACCCGGGCTTGTCAGCCCTCCACAGGATTGACGTACATACAATTATGTTCGGAACGCGGGCTTCTGTCAAATCGAACTCTTTACAGCGCAAAAACAGTATTTTTTCTGACTTTGAAAGAGAAACATTTTCACCGGGAACGTGTTTGTGCCCAGTGGGGAATAGTTAGTGGAGTTCGGCAGTGATGGTGCGCGCTGCAGCGCAACGAAATCTTGTGTGGCACCAGAAACCGCCTCCACGGGACTCGCCATCTAAGGAAATGAACCTTTAGCCTTGCGTTCGGAAGCTGTTTTTCAATTTGTACCCGCAGAGCGGAAGGTTCCGAGTGGAACTCTTGCAGGTAGGAAGGGCCTAATGAAAGCTGCTATACGAAGTCACTCAGGCACTCTCGCGCTTCTGATCACCCTGGCGTTTTGCATTTCCGCGAACGCGCAACAAACAGAACAGCCCAACGCCCAGCGATTGCACGCGTATGACTTGAACCGCGAAAGTTTTCTTCTCGGCACGGTCGTAAAATTCGAGTCCGCTTCCAGCACGCCTCCCATCGGCGCCCATGTGATTCTTCAGACCTCTTCGGGGCAGGTGGACGTTCACCTCGGCAACGCCAAAGTTCTACAGGCCGGTCATCTGGAGTTGAATGCCGGCGATAACGTGCGCATCGTCGGAGAACCATTGGCTCTGGGCGACAGTACGTACTTCGCCGCGCGCATCGTGCAGAAGGGCGCGCAAGCCGTCGCCGTTCGCAATGCCAAAGGCTATCTCCTCACGCCAGCTTCCACCTTGACTCCAGATCAAAAGGAAGCCCTGCGGAGTGTGCGATGAAGCGCCTCCTGATTGCCATTTCTGTTGCGACGGCTCTTTGGAGCGCCGCATGCGGCAGTGGCGGCTCCAGTGTCCAGCCACCTCCGCCCGCCGGAAAGTACAGCCTCGCCAGTTTGAATGGCCAATACGCATTCGTAACAAATGGGGAGGTTTTCACTAGCGGAGCTTCCTTTCCGACTCCATTGGCGCGGGTCGGAACATTTATCGCGGATGGCAAGGGCAACATTACCGGTGGAATGGAGGACGTCAATGCCGACGGGACGCCCTCGAACGCCATTGCCATTACAAACGGCACATACACGGTCAGTGCCGATGGGCGCGGGGCCATGACATTGAATCTCGGTACGTCCACACTGGACTTTGGAATCACTTTGACGTCCAACAGCGACGGCCTCTTGATCGATGAAACTTCGAATTCCAACCAGGCTTCCACTGGCAGCGGCAACCTCATCCTTCAGCAATCGACTCCGTTTGCCCTCAGTGAAATCGCAGGCACCTACGTTTTTGATTTCAGTGGTTCTGACGCATCCCAGCCTAACCCAAACCCCGAATCGTTCATTGGCCAGTTCGTAGTGGACAGTAACACGCAAACAATCCCGACAGGGTTCTTCGACGATAACGTCGGCGGGGAATTGAACAGCGGCGCAATGACACCGGGCACGATCGCTCAGGATCCGCTGCAAACCTCTTCCTTTTCCGCTTTCGGTCGAGGGATTGCGACCATCGCAGGCCAGAACTTCGTCTTCTATATCGTCAATTCCGGCCGAGTCCGCTTCCTCAGCACGAATAACGGCATGCTGTCCGGTGACGCCGTGTCGCAAGCAGGTATTCCCGGCGGCCTCACCGGTGGCTTCGTCTTTGTCGTTGGCGGCAGCTCAGCAAACGGTGGTCTGACTCGGGTTGGCCGCTTCACGGTCAGCAACATGACTCTCGGCCAGATGCTCATGGACGTTAACGATGCCTCTAACGAAGCTCAGTTCAACAACCTGTCAAATGGCAGTATCACTAGTTACGACTCGACAACCGGACGCGCGCAAGTGTCTTTCCAGGACTCCGGCGGGCAGGTCTATTCCTTCGTCTTTTATCTTAGCTCTGCCAACAGCGGCGTGATTCAGGATATTAGCCCGTCCGGCACCGTGGGGTTCGCCAGGGTCACCGCCGACGGTTCAATCGAATTGCAATCCGGCAGTCCGTTCACCAGTGCAAACGTTTCGGGAACCTATGCGATGAACTGGAGCGGCTTGGTAGTTGCCGGTGGCTCGTTCCCCATAGAGGATGAAGAAGATCTTCTTGCGCAAGCTAATGTTACTAGCCTGACTCTCAGCGGCGCGGCGGACCTGTTCCAATTCACTTCCGCCACGCTCACGCCGCGCCTGGATCTCGGCGTTGGAGGCGCGATCCAAATCAATGGCGACGGGGCCAGCGACGACGGACATCGGAACGGCATGACTGTGAATCTGACCGGCGCCAATCCGATCAATTTTGTAGTCTACGTCGTCAATCCCCAACTGGCATTTTTTGCCAATCGCGACAATTCCGGCACGCCGCGCGTCGTCGTTGGTATCCTGAAATTGCAGCAATAGAGCACGCCGCCAGCGATTCGACCTTACAAACTCGCCGCCCGGCGGAGTTCCCGGGGGGTGGTTTCATTTCAAATTGGCTAGAAACACAGCTTTCGCAAGCGCATGAATGTGAACAGCATCAATCCGGTGGCGAGCGCGCCGTACTTCGCGGAGGAAGTCTTGAGCTTCTCGTTTGCTTCGACAGGCGGAACGGAGCCGCGCACCTGCACGCGGTAATCGCCGGACGCGCTGGGGTTGTAGAAAACAGGAATTATTGTTTCAGGCGGAACGGACCGCAACACTGTTTCCTCGTCTTTGGGCACAGCTCCCAGATACGGCCCCAAATCCACCCACTCCTGGTTGCCTTCGACGAGACCGCGTGCAAAAGCGCGTCTCTGGACACCGGTGCCACTTAGCCAGCCCCCTCCCTTATGTTCCTGCCCATAAGACTGAAGCACACGAAACGTCCCTGGGTGATACACCCCCGTCGATTCGCGCAGAACACTTTCTCTGGCGTTCATGAACATGACGAAGCTGAACATGAACGAGACGACGAAGAACGCGCCGGACAGGATAGGGCAGAAGGTTACGATGCGGAACAGGAGCGGATGAGCAGCGCTTCGCTCTCGCTCGGAAATGCTTTCGCGAGCATCGGGGTTGTGTGAAGGGAATCCGCCGTAAGTAGACATGGCTCTAATGCTCAGCTTAGCCGCATTGGAGTTGCGATTGCTGTTCGCGGCTGTCCATGCAACCAGGTAATAAACATGCTGACCGGTTTTCGGTCATCCTTCGAGAAGCTTTTCCACGCGCGCTACATCTTCCGGCACGTCCACGCTCACCGCGTCGTGCTCCACTTCGGCTACACGAATCTTCCAACCGTTTTCCATCCAGCGCAGTTGTTCCAGTTGCTCGATCCGTTCCAGCTCACCCTGCGGAAGCATCGGATATTCCAGCAGAGCCTCTCGTTGAAAAACATACAGCCCAAGATGTTTCAAGTGCCGCACCTGAATTTTGCCGGCCGTATCGCGCACCCAGGGAATGGGCGCGCGAGAGAAATAGATCGCGTTTTCGTCAAAGTCCAGCACGGCCTTCACCACATTCGGGTCCATGATGTCCGCAGGCGTTTTGATCGGCGTCGCAACGGTGCTAATCGAAGCCTGTGGCTTTTCGAGCAGGGCATTGACAGCCACATCAATAGCATGCGGATCGAGGAGCGGCTCATCTCCCTGCACGTTGACGAAAACGTCGCCCTCTTCGTGTGCCGCCACTTCCGCGACGCGTTCCGTGCCGGTACGGTGCTCCGTGCGCGTCATTCTTGCTTCGCCGCCAAATCCCTGGACAGCTTTCACGATGCGCTGATCGTCGGTTGCCACAATCACCCGGTCGGCTCGTTTCGCCAGCCTAACTCGCTCGACCACCCGCTGAATCATGGGTTTTCCCGCCAGAGAAATCAGGGGTTTCCCGGGTAGACGAGTCGACCCATATCGTGCAGGAATGACTACGATGACTTTCGGCTGGTTCATGTAGACTCCCGGTCACGGGAATTTTTGGACCGCTTTGGAAGTTATCTCTAGCGGAATGTGCGATGCTACCACACGCTAGTAAGCTTTGCGGGCCTATCAAACTGTTCGATTTTGAACATCAATCAATTGCTCTTGTTTTCGGTAGGCTGAGTGGTAGAATCCCGGTAAGTCCCAACCGCGCGGCCATCCCGGCAGGCCGGGATGATGAGGGTGCCGTGAAACGCGATTTACCTGGTTTTCGCGTTCTGTCTTTCTCAGTCCACGCCGTGCTGGTCGTTTGCCTGTTGGCGTTACACGTCGCGCTCCCCGCCGCTGGTCAATCCACTTCCGACGAAAACAAACCTAAAGACGACGCTAAACGCGAAGAAGTGAAGGAAGTCCGGAAGGACGACGTACGAAAAGATACGCCGGGGACGCCTTTCAAGCCCGGCGGAACCATTCATTTTGACGTGGACCTTGCGCTCGTCAACGTAACCGTCACCGATCCTTACAACCGCCTGGTCACCGGACTGGAAACCGACAACTTCCGCGTGTTCGAGGACAATGTGGAGCAGGAAGTGGTCACCTTCTCCGCCGAAGACGTCCCCATTTCCATCGGGGTGATTTTTGATTTCAGCGGCAGCATGTCCAACAAAGTCGGCAAAGCGCGCGAAGCCGCGCTTCAATTTTTCAAGACCGCCAATCCCCAGGATGAATTTTTCCTCGTAAGCTTCAACGAGCGCGCTGAATTGACCAGCTCGTTCACCAACAGCGTGGAAGATTTGCAGAGCCGCATGATGCTCACGCCCCCCAAGGGCCGCACCGCGCTGCTCGACGCCATCTATCTGGGTCTCAGCCAGATGAGGGGTGCACACAACGCCAAACGTGCCTTGCTCATCCTATCCGATGGAGGCGATAATCATAGTCGGTACAACGAAAGCGATATCAAGCGGCTGGTAAAAGAAGCGGATACCCAGCTCTATGCCATCGGCATCTTTGACCCGCTTGGTTTTCGCAACCGGACCCCGGAAGAACTGGGAGGCCCGTCGCTTCTCAGCGAAGTAACAGAGATGACCGGCGGCCGCGTATTCGCGGTGGAGAAGTTGGACGAGCTTCCGGACATTGCATCAAAAATCGGCATGGAGCTGCGAAACCAATATGTGCTCGGCTATCGACCAAGCAACAAGGCTCACGACGCTCGCTGGCGTAAGCTCAAGATTAAGCTGCGCGCTCCCAAAGGGCTCCCGCCGCTTAGCGTTTACTCCAAGACCGGATACTACGCCCCTAGCCACTAAGTCTCTCCGGAGTCTCTTCCGCTCCCTGCGCTATCTCTGTTTGTTGGTGTGTGCGGTTGGTCTGTTCGCTCCCCCTGCCTTAGCCCAGATTCCCGTTCCCAGTTCACCGCCGCCCCCTCCGGGTCAGGATGCGAACGCAGGCAAGCAAGGTTCCAGTATCAAGGTTGACGTTAACCTGGTCGTCTTGCACACGACCGTTCTCGACGACCGTCAGCGTTTCGCCGAAGGCCTCAAGTCGGAGAATTTCCGCGTCTTCGAAGACAAAGTCGAACAGAAGCTGGCCGTCTTCAAGCGCGAAGACGTTCCCGTCAGCATGGGGCTGGTGATCGATAACAGCGGCAGCATGCGCGACAAGCGTCCGCGCGTTAATGAGGCCGCGATCACTTTGGTTCAAGCCAGCAATCCACAGGACGAAGCTTTCGTCGTCAACTTCAACGACGATTTCTACCTCGATTTGGACAAGGATTTCACCAGCAGCATTCCCGAATTGAAGGAAGCTCTCGAACGCATCGATTCCCGCGGCAGCACGGCCATGCGAGACGCCATTCTGGGCTCCCTCGACCATCTTAAGAAAGCTTCCAAGGACAAGAAAGTTTTGCTGGTGGTCACCGACGGCGAAGACAATGCCAGCCGCAATTCCCTGGAAAAAATGATTCGCGAAATCCAGAAGACAGATACGGTGATCTACACCATTGGTCTGCTCGGCCAGGAGAACAAGAAGGAAGCCAAGCGCGCCCGCAAAGTGCTCGAGCAAATCTCCGCTGCGTCGGGCGGGTTGGCATACTTCCCGGAAAATGTCGACGACGTGCACAACATCTGCGAGCAGGTCGCACACGACATTCGCAACCAATACATTCTCGCGTACTATCCCACGAACACGCGCCGCGATGGCACGTTCCGCTCCATCCAGGTGGAAGTGATTCCGCCGCGCGGGCGGGGCAAGCTCATCGCCCGCACGCGCAACGGCTACTACGCTCCTGGCGGTCCCACCTCTGCTGCCGGTAACTGACGACAGCTCTCGTCGGTTCTGAAGAAGCCCGCCTATGCGGCATTCTCGTTCTTATCCGCGCGGAGCGCATTGCTAGTTGCTTCTTCTTTCGGCCAGCTGCTGCTCAGGACCAAAGCGGCCCCGCACAGAGCCAGGATCTCGAACCCACTTGTCCAAGGGCCGGGATTGTGCAATTGCGTCGCGATGCGCGGAGCATGAATCAACAGGAAGGAGACAAAAAGGATCGTTCCCAGCAGAGTTGCTGCGATTCGCGCCTTTTTCCCGAGGATGATTGCTGTGCCAATGGCTACGAGGACGACGCCGGTCAGATAGGCCCGGAGGGGCCGTCCCGTAAAAAATGGCGGGCCCAAACCGGCTCCGAAATGGGCATAGACGAAATGTTGAATCCCAAAAGCCACAAACGCCAGGGCAAAGAAATATCTCCCCAGTTTAAGGAACGGATCTGCCTTTTCGCGCTCCTCCAAGGGGGCGGCGTTGGCAAGAATCCACGCGCCGCCACACATGGCCAGGGCCACGAATCCGCTAGTCCACTCATTTCCATTGCCTGCATTGCCAACGATCCGGGGAATGTGCAGCAGCACCACAAAGAGAAAAAACATCACTCCCAGCATGGTTGCGGCCGGCCGGGCCATTAGTTTGTATAGAATTCCGGCAGCGGCGGCAAAGAACGCCACGCCCACAAAGTACGCCCAGAACAAGCGCCCGGGCATAAACGCGGGCACCAGTCCAGCCACGAAGCCGCCATACATGAAGTGTTGAACGCCGAAAACCACCAGGGAAACAGCAACGAAGATTCGTCCAAGCGTTTGGCTCTTTTGCATATTGGGGAGGGCTGGCGTCGCCCTCATCTATGTCCGTGCGGCCATCTAATCAGATTGCATGCTTCCCATGCAATGAATAATTGCAGAGCCTAACATCTTCCTTGTCGCACGTTGTGATGTAACCCGAGGCGATGGCGCGAATACGCGCTAGAATAAAGCAATGCAACGCAAGGTTTTCTGGACCATCTTTATTGCGCTGGGGCTAATTGCGGATTTCACGTTACCCATCCTTTGGTCGCTCCTGGCGACGATTCCCATTGGTATCTTTAGCTGGTGGGTGGCCTACAGGAGCGACTGGTTCTGACGTAAGAAGAGTCAATTCTCTTGCAAAAGGATCGCTCTTGCGCGGTCTCCCCGTTATCCTGCCACTTCATTCGTTCGCCGCATCTTCATCTTACTCAAGAAACTTTTCCCATGCGGAATGGCGCATCCGAAGTTTTCCGCGACGGTCTGCCCCATATCTGCCAGCGTGTTCCGGACTCCCAGGTCCACGCCCGCTCCGCCTCCCGGCGAATACGCCAAGATAGGAACGTACTCCCGCGAATGGTCCGTGGTCGGCCATCGCGCATCCGGGTCGCATCCGTGGTCCGCGGTGATCATCAACAGGTCGGAAAGACTTAGCAGTGGCAGGAAGTCCGCGAGCATGCGGTCGAACTCTTCTAGTGACTTGGCAAATCCTTCCACATCTTTTCGATGGCCGTACAGCATATCGAAATCCACCAAGTTGCAGAAAATCAGCCCGCTCTCGCGCTCGCTGACGGCCGCCGTCAGTTTCTCCATGCCGTCGGCGTTACCTTTTGTCGTTACGTACTCTTGCACTCCGCGGCCGTTGTAAATGTCATGAATTTTTCCCACGCCGAAAACGCGCACTTTCCGCTCTGCGAGAACATCCATCAGCATCGGCTTCGGAGGGTCCACGGCATAATCGTGCCGCCGGGTGGTCCGCACAAAATTTCCGGGTGTTCCCGCGAACGGCCGGGCGATCACACGTCCGACGCGATGCGGCCCGTCCAGCAATTTCCGCGCAATTTCGCACATGCGGTAAAGTTCCTGGATTGGGATCACTTCTTCGTGCGCGGCAATTTGAAAGACGCTGTCACCCGACGTATATACAATTGGCTTGCCCGTTCGAACGTGTTCTTCGCCCAATTCCTTGATGATTTCCGTCCCCGAAGCGGGCTTGTTTCCAATCGTCTTTCGGCCAATTTGCTGTTCGAACTCTTCGATCAATTCTTTCGGAAACCCGTTCTTGTAAACAGGGAAGGCCTGGTCCAGCCACACTCCCGCCATTTCCCAGTGTCCCGTTGTCGTGTCTTTGCCGGGCGAGCGCGTCGTGCCTTTTCCGTATGCTGCAATCGGAGCGGTTGCCGGCGGCAGATGTTTCAGGCGCGCAATATTCGCGAGCCCCATGCGTACCAGATTCGGGATTTCCACCGGCCGCGATTCCGCAATGTGTCCGACCGTGTTCCTGCCCACGTCGCCATATTCCGCGGCGTCCGGAAGCTCGCCGATTCCAACGCTATCCAGAACGATCCAGAAAATCCTCTCGAATTCCTTCATGCCCGGACTCCTCGATCCCTTTTTTCAGCGGAACTTTACCACACACTACTCTTGGACAATGCTACGGTACGTCGCTTCTGAATAGACGTTGGCGCCAAACCGTTGCTATAGTTCACGCCCCCTCCTCCTTGTTGTACAGTGATACCAATCGCTCGCTGAACTATTTTCCTTTCGCGCGCGTAGTACAAGGTAGCGGAGGTGTGCCATGGCCCAGGACGGCAATCCCAGGAGAGTCTCCCTCGTTTTCCCGATCATTCTCATTACCGTGGGTGCTCTGTTTCTCCTGCACAACTGGCGCCCCGCCTTCGACCCTTGGCCGATTCTGACGACCTACTGGCCGCTGATCTTAATCTTCGTCGGAGTTGGCAAGATTTGGGACAGTACGTATCGAAGTTGCAACCCCAATGCGCCTCAGGGAATTTCCATTGGTGCCACCATTGGAGCGCTTGCGTTTGTCATTGTTTTGGTCGCCCTGCTCGTGCATGGACGCAGTTTTACCCGCCGCCATGGCTTGTATTCGGGAACGCAGCACAACGCGCAGACCGTGGACTTGCAGGGCGCAAAGTCCGCGCGCGCCCGGCTTGAGATGGGTGCGGGGCAGCTCACCATTAACGGTGGTGCGAATCATGTTCTTGACGCGGACTTCACCTACGACAGTTCCTTCGACGCACCTCGCGTGGACTACCACGTGGACAGCGGCATCGGCCAACTCAACATTTCGCAGGATTCACACCCCGTCCACTTCGGCCGTTCTGAAAACGACTGGATTCTGCGCTTCAGCAAAGACATCCCACTAGAGCTAAAAGTGGCTATGGGGGCAGGACAAGGAAGCTTGCACTTGCGCGACGTTCCCTTGACCCGCTTGGACCTCCATATGGGAGCGGGCCAGATGGATGTCGACCTCACCGGTGACCGCAAGACCGACTTGACCGCCGATATTGAAGGCGGCGTTGGACAGGCCAACATCCGCCTTCCGAAAAATGTCGGTGTCATTGCTCACGCTTCCGGCGGCATCGGCTCCATCAACGTGCGCGGTCTGAAGCACGATGGAGACTCCTATATCAACGATGCCTATGGCAAATCCCCCGCGACGATTCACCTGAAAGTGGAGGGTGGCATCGGCGAGATCACCCTCACCCAGGAGCCGTGAGGTTGTCCCGACGACGCCCCGTTTGCCCCGCTTTGACAGCGGAAGTATAATTTGAAGTTTAGGCAGTGCACTCGAAACCCGCTGTCTGGGCTTACTCTTGGCGACCAAAGAGATTACCCATGCAACCACGGACGTCCGGCCGGAGCAGGAGTCGATCCGCGTCCGCGGCGCCCGCGTCCACAATCTCAAGAATATCAACGTAGAAATTCCGCATAACGCCATTACTGTGGTTACCGGCGTCAGTGGCTCGGGCAAATCCTCCCTTGCGTTCGACACCATTTACGCAGAAGGCCAGCGCCGCTACGTCGAGTCTCTCTCCGCCTATGCGCGCCAATTTCTAGAACGCATGGAAAAACCGGATGTCGACGAGATCTCCGGCATCGCTCCGGCCGTGGCGATTCGCCAGAAAAATACCACACGCAATCCACGCTCGAACGTTGCGACAGCTACGGAAATTTACGATTACTTGCGGCTGCTTTTTGCGCGCTGCGGGCAGACTTTCTGCATTAAGTGCGGGGCGGAAGTTCGCCGGGACAATCCCGACGAAATCGCCACACGTATTTTGTCGCTCGCCCCGGGACGACGCTTTTACGTTTTGCACCAGCTTCGAATAGTCGCCTCGACGGCTGGCGCAGCCGTCTCGAAACGTGGCGGGAAGAAAACCGCTGGCGCCCCTCCTCCGGAACTCCTTCGTCAGGCGCTGCTTGATCTCCAGAAACGCGGTTTCAATCGCCTTTACCAGGCCGGCCGCATCCACGAATTTTCCTCGCCGGAAACGCTTCTCGATGTCGATTTCTCCAAACCCGTCTACGTTCTCGTCGATCGCCTCGCCGTTAACCCGGAGTCGCGCGCCCGTCTCGTCGACTCCATCGAAATTTGTTACCGCGAAGGGCAGGGCGAAGCCTTCGTCGAATGCATCGCGGACGCCGCGGGCAATCCCGCCGAGCGGCTCACGTTCAATGAGCGCTTCGAATGCAAGAATGACGGCACGCTGTACCAGGAGCCCGAGCCCCGTCTGTTCTCCTTCAACAACCCGTACGGAGCGTGTCCGCGTTGCCAGGGCTTCGGAAACACCATCGATTTCGATCTGAATCTCGTTGTCCCCGACCCCAGCAAGTCGCTCGACGACGGTGCCATCGAACCTTGGACGAAGCCACGCTATCGCACGCTCTTTCAGGAAGTCAAAAAATGGGCGCGAGGCCGCGGAATTCCCACGAACGTGCCTTGGCGTCAACTCCCGGCCGAACAGCGCCGCCTGATTCTTGAAGGCGATCCCGAAAACGATTACGAAGGCATAAAAGGTTTTTTCACCTGGCTGGAGCGCAAGAAGTACAAGCTGCACGTCCGCGTTTTCCTTAGCCGCTTCCGCGGGTATGCCACTTGCCCGGATTGTGGCGGAACTCGCCTGCGCGCCGAAGCTCGCGCCGTCCGCGTCGCGGGAAAAGCTATCACCGAGGTTTGCAAG
This sequence comes from Acidobacteria bacterium 13_2_20CM_2_57_6, assembly GCA_001917435.1. Lineage (GTDB taxonomy): Bacteria > Acidobacteriota > Terriglobia > Acidiferrales > UBA7541 > Acidiferrum. The sequence goes on along the minus strand of MNEA01000140.1, from coordinate 37,249 downwards.
CTCACCGTCAAAGAAGCGCGCGTTTTCTTTTCCACGTTGCAACTCTCCGAGGGACACGTGAAAATCGCGGACAAAATTCTCGAGGAAATTCGCACGCGCTTGCAGTTTCTCGACGAGGTTGGCCTCGATTACCTTACGCTCGACCGTTTGACGTCCACTCTCTCTGGGGGAGAATCGCAGCGGATTCAGCTCGCGACGTCCCTCGGCTCGCATCTTGTCGGCGCGCTCTACGTGCTTGACGAACCCTCCATTGGCCTGCACCCCCGCGATACGCAGCGGCTCATCGACATTCTCAAGTCCCTCCGCGACCTCGGCAATACTGTGCTGGTCGTCGAACACGATCCCGACACCATTCAGGCCGCCGATTGTGTCATTGACCTTGGTCCCGGCGCCGGCGAACTTGGCGGCAAGCTGCTCTTTGTCGGTTCTTATTCAGCGATGCTCGAGGAACATAAATCTCTCACGGGCCGCTACCTCAGCGGCGAGCTGCGCATTCCCGTGCCCAACGTGCGCCACAAACCGGCCGGCAAATTTCTCCGTCTCTACGGCGCCAGCATGCACAACCTTCAGGATCTGGATTTGATGATTCCACTCGGAACGCTCACGGTAGTTACGGGCGTCAGCGGGTCCGGCAAGTCCACTCTCGTTCATGACGTGCTGTACAAAGCACTCGCCGCACAACGGGTCGGCGGCAGCGTCAAGGAATTCTGCGACCGGCTGGAAGGCGATGCCAACGTCCGCGAGGTAGTCATCGTCGATCAATCGCCGATCGGCCGCACGCCGCGCTCGAATCCGGCCACTTACCTCAAAGCTTTCGACGCGATTCGCGAAGTTTTTGCCGATACGCCAGATGCGAAGCGTCGCGGTTACGCCGCCGGCCATTTTTCCTTTAACGTGCCGGGCGGCCGCTGCGAAACCTGCCAGGGCGACGGCACCGTCACCGTCGAAATGCAGTTTCTCGCCGACGTGGAACTCATCTGCGAGGAATGCCGTGGCACGCGCTTTAAGAGCGGCGTCCTGGAAGTTCGCTATCACGGAAAAAATGTTCACGAGGTTCTGCAGTTGACCGTTCGCGAAGCGTTGGCGTTTTTCGTCAACGTGTCCAAAGTTGTTTCCAAGCTCCGCGTCCTGAATGAAATTGGCCTCGGTTATCTGCGTCTCGGGCAGTCCGCGACAACTCTTTCCGGCGGGGAAGCACAGCGCCTGAAGCTTGCCGCGCATCTTAGCCGCACCGACAACCAAGGCATCCTCTACATTCTCGACGAACCGACAACCGGCCTGCATTTCGATGACATCGCCAAGCTCCTCAGCGCGTTTCGCAAATTGCTCGAAGGCGGCGCCTCACTCCTGGTTATTGAGCACAATCTGGACGTCATTAAATCCGCAGATTGGCTGATTGACCTTGGCCCCGAAGGCGGCGATCAAGGCGGGAAAATCATTGCTACCGGAACGCCGGAGCAGGTGGCTCGCAATACGCAATCGCACACCGGCCGCTACCTTGCGCGGATACTCAACGGAAACGGCCAGGCAAAGCGTTCCGCGAACGGCGCATCCAAACCAGCAGGCCCTTCGCCTGCAGTTTCCAACGGAGCCAAGATTCCTCCGGCTGAACCATGAAGCTCGCTCCTCTCCGTTCGAACGCGATGCGGACTCTCCTGTTCGTCTTTTGCGTCCCATTGTTTTTCTCTGCAGGGACGCAGCAAGCTGCGCCCCCGCAAGGTGATCCGTTGCCAGTGCCGCATTATCCGGCGAAGCCCAAGCCGCCTACTCAAACGAAGACCCAAAAAGTCGCCAACCCCCTTAACGATTTGCTCGAGGAAGCTCAGCGCGATATCGACAATAAAAACTTCGAGTCTGCCATTGCTCCGTTGCAAAGAGTCATCGCCGACCAGCCCGAATTTGCGTACGCGCACTTTCAGCTCGCCTACGTCTATACGGCGCTGAAGAGAACGGATGAAGCTCGCGCCGAATACACCCGCACCATCGCCATGGACCCAAAAATGTCTGAGGCCTATCTCAATCTTGGCATCCTGCTTCTCGACAAGCAGGAAAGCGCCGCCGCGGTAGCGCCGCTTCGCAAAGCCGTTGACCTGCTTCCATCCCAAAGCCATCCCCGATATCTCCTGGCAGTTGCTCTGGACCGCTCCGGCGATCATGCTGGCGCCGCTGAAGCCTTCGAGGCATTGCTTCATTTGGATCCCAGCGATGCTACGGCCATCAATTACCTGGGCTGGGCTGCCCTTCGCGGCGGAAAGCCCGCTGAAGCAGAAGGCAGATTCCGCCGCGCAATGGAAGTCCAGCCGAAAGAGCCTGGCGCGAGCAAGGGACTCGCAGAAAGCCTCGACGCTCAGAAAAAAACCGAAGCCGCCGCAGCCTACCGCGATTATCTCGGGATCATGCCCAATGATTCCGAAGCCCGCGCGCGGCTCGTCCATCTCCTCCTCGAACAAAACCAGAGTGATGCGGCTCTTGCGGAACTCGATCGTCTGGACGCCGGCAAGCCGCCCGCACTCGAATCGCTCAAGCTCCGCGCGGACGTTCAGGTCGCCGGCAAGAAATGGGATGATTCGATCGCCACCCTTCAGCAAGCTCTTGCTCTGGCTCCCAACGACGCCCAACTCCACGGCGGTTTGGGCCGCATCTTTCTCCAGAAGCGCGACTTTGCCGCAGCAGAGAAGGAGCTGCGCACCGCGCTGCGTCTCGATCGGGAAAATCTCGCGTATTGGAAAGACCTCAGCTCCACATTTTTTCTGGGCGGCAATTATCCAGCCGCGCTTTCAACTCTGGACGAGATAGCCAAAATGGAACAACCGGGCGCCGGCGTCTGGTTTGTTCGCGCGATTTGCTACGATAAACTGAATCAGCCCAAGCCTGCTTTGGAGGCTTATCAGAAGTTTCTCGCGCTTGATCAGGACAAAAACCCCGATCAAGTCTGGCAAGCCAGGGAGCGCAGCAAGGTGCTACAACGCATGCTGGAACGGAAAAGGTAGTTGGATGAGGGTCATCGGGATGTCCCTGTGTGCGGTTTGCGGCCTGCTCGTTTTTCTTGCGATTTTGCCTCCTGGCGCGGCGGAGAGTTTGGCCGAACTTCAGGCGCGCTTCGATCGCGAAACAAGCGGGGTTCGCAAGGCGAAGTTAATGGAAAGGTTGGGCGAAGCGCAGTTTGAAGAAGCCCGCCGCGCCGGCAAGGCCGGCGAGTATGATTCGCTGGGCCTGACGCTTGAGAAATATCGCGACAATGTTCGCGCCGCCGTCGAGGCCCTCAAGAAACAACATCCCGACGCCGAAAAGCAATCCAATGGTTACCGTCAACTGGAAATGCACTTGCGCAAGGGAATTCGCGAAGTTGACGAGACAATCTTGGTATCCCCCGAAGGCTACAAGCCGCCGCTTCAGATTGTCCGCCAGGATTTGGTCGGCATGGATGATGAGTTATTGAAAATGCTTTTTCCGCGCCGGCCACTGGAAAAGCATGAGGCCCCGCCTCCTGCCGAAAAGCCTCCGGCTACGCCTCCTCCGGAGAAACAACCATGAAATCAAAAGTTTGGCTTCTCTTCCTGAGTTCCGTCCTTTTGGCCGCCGCGCGCCCCACGCGCGCAGCGCCGCCCCCGCAGAAGGACTATCTGACCGCACTCGAAGCAGACAAAATTCGCGATGCCGAAAACAACACCAATGAGCGCATCCGGCTCTTTCTTACTTTCGCCGAGGATCGCTTGAAGAAGTTCCAGTACGAATTGGAGCATCCTTCGTCAAACCGCCACGGCGACATGCTGAACTCGCTTCTGAATGCTTACGTTGGCTGCGTCGATGATGCGGCGGACCTCATTCAGCTGGGGCTCGAGAAACAGGACAACATCCGCAAGGGAGTCGACCTGATGAGTTCACGCACCAAGGAATTTCTGGTTGTGCTAGGAAAAATATCCGCCGAAGGTCCCGAGAAGGAACTCTATAAGGATAATCTCGACGACGCCATCGAGGGCACTCGCGACGCCATGAACGACGCGGAAAAAGCGAAAAAGAAAGTGGCGCCTCCGCCCATTCGTCGGAAGAATTAGCGCTGGAAGGATCCTGCCAACACGATGAAAACGCTCCGCCGCAAAACTTCGCTGGTCCCGGGAGGCGCGCCGCTCTTTCAACGTATGTTCACGCGTATCGGGTGCGAAGGGCGGCCGCCGCGTTTCGGCGTCGAGTTCTATCCCTATTCCAGCCTGGTGCTGACGATTCGGCGGCGCGAGGATGTCGTTTATGTTCGCTTCTCCGATCTTTTGTGCCGGGCGCCGCTGGCCGTACTGGAGGGCGCAGCCGCGCTGCTTTTGGCGCGCGTGTATCGCCGCAAACCTTCCAGGGAACTTACTGAACCTTATTTAGAATATGCGCGCTCCGATCGCACACGCTCCCGCATGAACCGCATGCGCAGCGGCCGCGTTCGTCTGGCCGCTACGAACCCGCGCGGGGACCATTTCGATTTGAATCGGATGTTCGATGATCTGAATCGAAAATACTTTGCCGGCCAGCTACAGCGTCCGCGCATTGGTTGGAGCGCGCGAAGCTGGCGGCGGCAATTCGGCTGCTACGATCCCGGTCCGAATCAAATTCTGCTGAATCGCCGCATGGATCGCCCCGGCGTTCCCGCTTGCGCCGTGGAATATGTCTTGTTCCACGAGATGCTGCACGTCAAGCATCCCACTCGCCGCTCGGGTTGCAGCATGGTTTCTCATTCCCGCGAGTTTCGCGAAGAAGAAAAGCGCTTCCCGGAATTCGAACGCGCCCGCGGCATTCTCGACCGCCTCGCCCGCTGACCCACCTGTCCGCGTTTTGGCAGTAAAACCAGTTCCGAATAGCGTCACTTGGGACTGCAGATACACTCTATTGTCGCAGACGTAGACATAGTCTTCGCCTTTCAGTTAGTTTGTAGTGGATTAGAATGCGGACGAAGCCCATGAGCGTCACGCGACGAGAGAGCCTGCGGCTTCTCGGTAGCGGCCTTGCAGCGACGGCAGTGTCTTTGCAAGATCCGCTTCATCATTCCTTGCCACCCGGGAACGTTCAAAGGTCACCTATGCGGTCGAGCCAGGCGAGTGCGTACCTGCCTTCGTGTTACTCCCGAAGTCCGGACCGCCACGCCATCCCGCCATACTCTGTCACCACCAGCACGGCGGCGAGTTCCATGTCGGGAAGGACGGCCCGGCGGGACTGGGTTCGGACGCCAACCAGCACTATGCGCTTGAATTGGCTCGCCGAGGCTACGTTACGATCGTTTTCGACGCGCTCTGCTTCCACGAGCGGCAGGACGCCGCGGGCAAGCTCAAGGGTGCCGACTACGAACGATATGAAGCGATGTACCGTATCACCGAAGGCAAAAGCTTGCAGGCCAAGTACGTCTGGGACGCGCGCCGCGCACTGGATTACCTTGAGACTCGGCCTGAGGTCGACGCCTCACGCCTGGGCATGATCGGCCACTCGCTCGGCGGCCAAGAGACGCTATTTACCGCCGCAATCGACACACGGATTCGGGCCGCCGCATCGAGTTGCGGCTTCGGCAGTCTGCGCACCCTCAAGCGCGACCGAATCAACCACAACTACGCTCTGTTTGTGCCCGCGCTCGCCAATAATGGCGACTACGGCGCCGTACTGGGACTGGTAGCGCCAAGGCCGTTCCTGGTCGCTGCCCGGAGTGACGACCCCATATTCCCGAAAGATGGAATCGAAGAGACCGTAGCGGCGGCGCGTCGTGCTTATGTGGCTGCTGGTGCGGCCGACCGGCTGGCCACGTTCTTTGAGCCCGGAACGCACGCGTTTTCGCCGATGATGCGCACGACCGCCTATGCCTGGCTCGATCGGTGGCTAGCGCCTACCGAATGACGCGCTTGCAAGGCACGTTCTGGCCTCGCATTTCCCTGAGCTATAATGCTTCCATGGCGAACCCTAATCCACTTGCCGGTGTGGTCCCGCAGGTCGTTCATCCCCTAAACGACGGCGAAACCACCATTACCGAGCCCATCGAGAAGATCGAAGGCGAAGTCGCGCTCGACACCTACGTCAAGGCGCAGACCTCGGCGCCGGAGGTCGCAAAGCGGATCACTGAATTGGAAAACTGCCTATGACGTCTGGTCGATGCTGTCTTGACTTCAATCAACGTGGCCAGGCATCCCGAATTACGCGCTGCCGCCGAGGAAGCAAAACTGGTTCTCAACAATCGGCTCGAGATTGACGAAAGCAAACATCGATTCCACAGCGAATTGGGAAGAATAACGGAGTAGCTTAGCCTGCTCCGTCCCTCGTTACGTGCGTTACCCGCAAGCCACGAGCGTGAACGTCCTCAACGTGTTGCATGAGGGTAGAAAGCTTAACGCGTCCCTCGATCGCTCCCCCTGTTTGAGGCTAGTCCATTCGGAGGCATTTGACACTAGAGCACGAGGCTTAAACCGAAGACGATCTGCAAGCAGCGTCAGTGCATATCGTAGTCTAATTCTTCTTCTCCTTTTCGACTTCCTTGTAGAGTTTCTCGAGCTTCTTACGCACTTTGTCGCCGTCCTCCGCGTGCGGGTATAAATCCAGATAGCGCTGGTACGATTTGATGGCTTGCTTCCTCAGGCCCTTTTTCTCCTGAGCCTCGCCCAGGAAACGAAACGGTACGGCGTAACCGGGTTTCGCCACAGTGGCATCCTGAAAACGATCGATGGCCGCGTCCAAATCTCCTTTCTTCATGTAGTACTGACCGACTTCGAGATCCTTTTCCGCGCGCAGCGGATCCCAAGCTGGCTGGTCCGCCGCATTTTTCGTGGCGGTGTCTTTCTTTTGGTTGGCCGTGGATTTCGGCTTCATGTCGTCGGGTGGGCTTGCTGGTTTAGAGGAGGAGTCCTGTGGCTTTGAGGACGACTCTTGTTGTGGGTCCTGCGCGTGAGACGGCGATACCGCAAGGAGCAGAAAAGTTACAGCGAAAGCTGGAATTGTCCTGTCGAATAGCATGCCTGTCACGGAGGTCTCCCTGTACTCCGATTCCGTTTAGTATGATGGAAGTTGTCTGGCGATTGTAAAGTTGTGTTTTGAGCCCCCATGGAACCCCGCGAAAAAGCCGCGCAGCTTCCCGAAAGCCCGGGCGTTTATCTCTTCAAGGATGCCGGGGAGAAAATCCTTTACGTTGGCAAGGCGCGCAACCTGCGCAGCCGCGTGCGCTCCTATTTTCTGGAATCGCGCTGGATTGACGCCAAGACCGGTTCGCTGGCGCGGGAGATTGCCGATCTCGAAACTATCTTGGTGGGCAACGAGCGCGAAGCGCTGGCGCTCGAACACAACCTCATCAAGCAATATCGCCCGAAATTCAACGTCGTGCTTCGCGACGATAAGACCTATCCCTATATCAAATTCACGGCGGCGGAAAAATATCCTCGCCTGTACTTCACGCGACGTATCAAGAAAGATGGCTCGCTCTATTTCGGTCCCTATTTTCCCGCGAGCCTGGCGCGCCGCATTCTTCACTTTGTTCACAAGCGTTTTCTCGTTCCTTCCTGCACCGTGGATTTGACGCGCAGCCATCCCCGCCCTTGCCTGCAGTATTACATCAAGCGCTGTCTCGGACCTTGCGTCGCCGGGCTGACCACCGACGAACGTTACGCCGAAGCTGCGCGCGACGTCCGGCTGTTTCTGGAAGGGCGTCGGCACGACTTGATCAAGAGTCTGGAAGAACGCATGACGGCAGCCGCGGAGAAAGAACTGTTCGAACAGGCAGCTGCTTACCGCGATTTGTTGCGAACCCTCGAAGACATCGAAGAACGCCAGCGCATCGCCGCTGCGCAGGGGGATGATACCGACGTTCTCGCGTATTACGCCGAGCCGCCGCTCGTCGCTGCGGACCTTTTCCACTTGCGCGGCGGGCGTGTGGTCGATCGCCGCGAATTCTATTGGGAAGACCTCGAGGAATTTGATCCGCAGGAATTTGTGCCTTCTCTTTTGAAACAGCTTTACCTGGAAGCGGAATACCTGCCCAAGGCGATTCACGTCTCGGCGGATTTTGAAGATCGCGAGCTGTTGGAAGCCACGCTAACGGAACGCGCCGGTCACAAGGTGGAAATCTTCACGCCCCAGCGCGGCACCAAGCGTGCTTTTCTTGATCTCGTCGAGAACAACGCGAAACATTCCTTCGAACAGCGCTTCCGCGTCTTGAAGCCGACTTCGAAAGCAATCGGCGAGGCCTTGCAGAATGCTCTCAATCTTGCAGAAGAGCCGCAGCGCATCGAAAGCTTCGACATTTCCCATATCCAGGGAACCGACACGGTTGCATCCATGGTGGTTTGGGAAAAAGGCCGCATGAAGAAATCGGACTACCGCAAATTCATCATTCGTGGCGACGAAGGATCCGACGGGAATCCACTGCGGCAGAACGACGATTTTGCCAGCATGCGCGAAGCCGTCACTCGGCGTTATCGCCGCTTGCAGGAAGAAAAAAAGGAATTGCCCGGATTGATCCTAATTGACGGTGGAATCGGGCAACTTCACGCTGCCGCGCAGGCGCTCGAATCGCTGCAAATCATCAATCAGCCGGTCGCCAGCATCGCGAAAAAAGAGGAAATTCTCTACGTGCTCGGCCAGGAGGACGAACCAATCGTTCTGGAGCGGCATTCTCCCGTGCTTCACCTGATTCAGCAAATTCGCGATGAAACTCATCGCTTTGCAATTACGTTTCACCGCCAGCGCCGCGGCAAGCGCCAGACGCAAACAGCACTGGGCGAAATCCCCGGCGTGGGCCTGAGGACGGCTCAGAAATTACTGAAAGAATTCGGCAGTGTTGCCAATATTCAGAGAGCCGGGCTGGAAAAACTGAGCGGCGTAATTTCGCGAAAAAGCGCCGAGAAAATTCTCAGCCACCTAGGAGATTCGAAAGCGCAATAACCGCATTCGAACGCATATAGTGGTTAGCACGCATTGCGCTGCTATTAGTGCTATGCTACGGTTTCTCTGGAGGTTGTTATGGCGGACAATGTGGGTTCGAAGGTGACGTATTTCATGGTGGGAATGGGGATCGGAGCGCTGGTCGGCATTTTGTTCGCGCCGAAATCCGGCGAAGAAACCCGCGACTTTCTTTCGAAGAAAGCGGATGAGGGCAAAGATTACGCCCAGAAGAAAGCCCGCGAATTGCGTGAACGCGCGGATGAATTGATTGAGCGCAGCAAGGAAATTGCCGTAACCAAAAAGGATTCGATCGCGGCGGCCGTGGAAGCCGGGCGCGAAGCGTATCTGCGCCAATCGAAGTCCTAGGTTTTCGGTGTGTCGGTAGCATGGGGTTCCGTCCCTTAGTGGGGCGCGCGGGGCAGCTATGCAATTCTGGCTCGAAGTGTTCAGCATCATTGCGGCCATCGCTCTGGTGGTCCAGGTGGTGGTATTGACGCTGCTGTTCTTCCAGTTGAGGCGCACGTCGGAGAACACCAACCGCCTGGTTACGGATTTGCAGTCGCGCGTGGGGCCGATCCTTACGCGCGTGCAAATTTTGCTGGACGATACACAGCCAAAAATCTCCAACATGGTGAACGACGCGTCGCACATCGTGTATTTGGCGCGCGGGCAGGCGCAGAAAATTGACCGCGTCTTTACGGACGCGGCCGACCGGCTGCGCGGACAATTAGTGCACGCGGATCGCATCCTGACCGGCACGCTGGAGGCCGTGGAGGATGCGGGCTCCAAGTTCAGTCACAGTTTCTGGCGGCCGGTGCAAAAGGCCTCGGCGCTGGTGCAAGGAATCAAAGTCGGGCTCGATCTTCTGCGATCGCGGCGGCGTCGGCGCAGCAGCGACGACCCGCGCGAACAGCAGGAAGAAGAACTTTTCATTTAGCGAAGTTACGGCTCGACAATTCGACGTTTTTTCTTTTCCCGTCGTTCTTTCTTGCTACTAGAAAAATCTAAAACTCAAAGTTCAATTCCAGGGCGTTAGCGGATCCAGCCGCCGCCGAGGACGGTATCGCCATCGTAGAAAACGGCGGCCTGGCCGGGAGTGATGGCGCGCTGCGGCGCGTCAAAGGTAACGCGCGCAGTCGTGGCGTCGAGCGGTTCAATGGTCGCGGCTGCCGGCTCGTGCTTGTGGCGGATTTTCGCGAACCCGCGAAGCGGACCGGGCGGCTGATCGCAGGAAATCCAATTCACGCCTTCGACTTTACAGACAGTCTTGCGAAGGACATCGTCCTCGCCGACTACGACGCGGTTCTTATGCGGATCAATCGAGAGAACATAAAGCGGCTTGCCGGTGGCGAAACCGAGACCCTTGCGCTGGCCGATCGTAAAATTATGGACGCCATCGTGATGGCCGATGACATCGCCGCTTTCATTGATGATTTCTCCCTCCGCGCTCTGCAAAGAGATTCCACGCTCGCGCGAATACGCGTGGATAAATTGCACATAGTTTCCGGTGGGCACGAAGCATAGCTCCATGCTTTCCGGCTTTTCTGCGACGGGCAAATTCGCGCCGCGAGCCAAGGCGCGGACTTCTTCTTTGGTGAGTTCGCCGAGAGGGAAGTCGCTGCGCGAAAGCTGTTCCTGCGAAAGGCCCCATAGAAAATAAGATTGATCTTTGGAGTCGTCGCGCGCACGCAGCAATTCCCAGCGGCCGGTCGCGTCGTTCCTGCGAATTCGGGCGTAGTGGCCGGTGGCAAGGCGCTCCGCGCCAATCTGCCGCGCCATGCACAGGAGCGGCTCAAATTTTACGTCCGTGTTGCAATTAGTGCAGGCGATGGGCGTGCGACCGGCGAGATATTGATCGACAAACGGACGAACCACGCGAGCCTCGAACTGTTCCTCGAAGTTCACGACATAATGCGGAAAATTCAGGTGCTGCGCCACGGCCTTGGCGTCGTAGACATCGTCGAGCGAGCAGCAACGGTGCTGCGCGGGGCCATCGCCTTGGAGCTCAGGGAGGCGGCGCTGATTCCACAATTGCATGGTGAGGCCGACGACGGCGCGGCCTTGCTGCTGCAGGAGGGCGGCAACGGCGGAAGAGTCGACGCCTCCAGACATAGCGACGGCGATGAGTCGGCGCTGCGTTTCGGCGCGCTCGGGGAGAGTATCGAATTGGGTGGCTGCGTTCATGTTAATTACATTCTAGCTGATGTACCTCATCGGGAAGCGAGGTGAAGAGAGTTTTCTCTGCGCAGAAGACGCGCAGAGAGGAAGTGGTCTCGCTTCGCTCGAAATGACGGAAAAAGGGCTTGGGCTAGATCCTGGCGGCCTCCTTCTGATAGGTGGGAGAAAGTTCGCGGAGCTGGGCGACGGCGGCGGGGACCACGTTCAAAGCGAAATCAATATCGGCGGCAGTGGTGTGGCGGCCGAGACTGAAGCGCAGGCTGGCGCGCGCTTCTTCCGGCGGTAAGCCGATGGCTGTAAGCACGTGCGATGGCTCGACGGCGCCGGAGGAGCAAGCGGCTCCGGTGGAGCAGGCGAGACCCTTCAGGTCGAGGGCAATGAGGAGGGCTTCGCCTTCGACGCCAGGAAAAACGAGATTAGTCGTGTTCGGTGTGCGCGGCGCAGCGCCGGCGTTTACGCGCGACTGAGGAACGAGCTGGAGCAGGCGTTGCTGCAACTTGTCGCGGAGCGCGGAGATACGACAGGCATCTCCCGCGAGAGACTTGCGCGCGATTTCCGCGGCCCTGCCGAGCCCCACGATGCCAGCGACGTTTTCTGTGCCGGGGCGGAATCCACGCTGGTGATGACCTCCGTAGAGAAGCTGACGCAAACGCGTTCCGCCACGGACGTAAAGAGCGCCGATTCCCTTGGGCGCATACAACTTGTGGCCAGAGAGGGAGAGCAGATCGACCTGGAGCGCGTTGACATCGATGGGGATTTTTCCTGCGGACTGCACGGCGTCGGTGTGGAAGTAGATGTCAGCTTCCTTGGCGATGCGGCCGATTTCCTCGAGCGGCTGGACGGTGCCAAGTTCATTGTTGGCGTGCATGATGGTGGTGAGCACCGTTTTCGGGCGGATCGTGCGGCGAAGGTCAGCAAGATCAATCTGACCATTGGCGTCCGTTGCAAGGTAGGTTACGCGAGCGCCCTGTTTTTCGAGAGCTTGGCAAGCATTCAGGACGGCTTCGTGCTCGATGGCGGTGGTGATGACGTGAGGAGAAGAGATTGCATTTCTTGAAGTGGGGACTGTCAAGAATGCCTGTCCTACAACACCGAAGATGGCGTGGTTGTCGGATTCGGTGCCGCCGCTGGTGAAGACAATTTCCTGGGGGCGCGCACCAATCAGCGCGGCGACTTGTTCGCGGGCGGTCTCGACCGCGGCGCGGGCGCGTTGGCCCGGTGTGTGGATCGAGGCGGCGTTGGCAAATTCGGCGGAGAAGTAGGGAAGCATGGCGTCGAGCACTTGCGGCTCGACCGGCGTGGTGGCGTTGAAATCGAGGTAGACGCGGTTCATAAGGCTACCCATAGGATACTACGGGGGAAACGTAGATCGTGATCCATGTCCAGTGACCCGTGAAAGAACGGGGCCGACAAGGTTGACAGTCCCGACCGAATCACCAAACGCAACGACCCGCCGGCGACCTGCCCGAATACTTCCACACGTCGCAACTCTCCGCTGCTCGTGGCTGTGCTCTTCACCGCATCCTCCTGCAGGAGGGTGCGGTCTAGGGACATTGCTATCGAGGCCGGAAGGGGACATTATCAAAGAGGTTCAACAGGATTACTTTAAGTGCTTTGTTTGTTTTGGGATATGCGCGGTCACACGGGGAATCGGGATTGTTATGAGCACTCTTCGCATATGTACCTCGTCGCAAAGATGTTCTCCCATCGGACCACGGATGCGATCGACAGTCTTTACTCTTGATTGCTGAAGAGGATATGCGCCGTGAGATTATCATTCCGTCCGGTCTGAGTGGGGTTTTGACGTGCGCGGTACGCAACTAACCGCGGGGCCGCTTGCGCTCGAAACTACTGGTTTTGCTTTTTGGGGCGCCAGTTGACGAGGTTGCTGGTGTAGAGGGCGATGCAAAGGAGATTGGCGGGGACAAATCCGAATTGTGCGGTGCGGACGCCGATGACACAGACGACGGCGCTATTGACGGCGGCAACGACCCAGCCTTGCCAGAGCTTCTTGCCAATGAGCACGGTGGCGAGAACGGTCAGAACGCAGGACAAATAATCAAGCCGGATGATGTGTAGGGCATTTAGCATGTTGGGCAGCATGTCGGGTCGATGCGCCAGGCAACTGAAACGAATTAGTTGCCGGCGTAAGTTGCGTTTGCGACCTTCCTCCTTGAAAAGGCGGCGACTCCTTTATAAGGCAACGAAACTGGGTGCCGGGGACGGTGCAACGATTCCCGAGCTTAGTAGCGAAAAAGCGCACGAATGGTGTGTGAACAGACGATTCCGTGCCAGAGGGAGAAGTGCAATTGCGATGCCAACCGCGTGGGGGACACTGAGATGAAGACCAGAATGAGGATGTCCGTAAACTCCAGCAAATACAGCGCTTAGAAAGCGTCAGAGGAGAGGTCAAAATCAAGTAGGCGATATGCTGACGGCGAATTTGCTCAGTCTGAGACAGATTGTGTCAGGGTGAAACGAGTGCGAGTGAGAATGCGAAAGGGTTGTGGATCGGGTGAGATCCTTCGCTGCACTCAGGATGACAATGGCGGAGTTTCTAGCCTTGAGTGCGGCGCTTGCGTGGCAGGAAATCCGGGCTGGCAGCGAGTGTTGCGAGGAACGTCTACGAGAAAATGCGAACGCAGGATTGCTACAGGCGAGAACCCAAGAGGGTTCGTGTTACAGTTTGCGGCTACAGGAGAGCACGGTGGCATACGCGGACTTGCGGGAGTTTGTGCGGAGGCTGGAGAAGGAAGGGGAATTGAAGCGCATTCGCACGGAAGTCGATCCGGTGTTGGAGATTACGGAAGTGGTACAGCGGGTCATGTGCGGCCAGCAGGGCGGACAGGCAGGAATACCTGTCCCACCGGGGAGTAACCCGGCGCTGCTGTTCGAAAAGCCGAAGGGATCGCGCTATCCGCTGCTGATCAACGCGTTTGGAAGCGTGCGGCGGATGGCGCTGGCGCTGGAAGTGAACGGATTGGAGGAGGTCGCCGAGCGCATCCAGGGATTCTTGAAAATGGAAACGCCGCAGGGATTTTTCGACAAGGTCAAGATGCTGCCGAAGCTGGCGGAGCTAGGGTCGTTTTTCCCGAAGAGCGTGAAGACGGGCGCGTGCAAGGAAGTTGTGCAGAAGGGAAGCGATGTCAACCTGCTTGATTTCCCGATTCTGAAGTGCTGGCCGCAGGATGGGGGACGGTTCATCACGTTTCCGCTGGTGTTTACGAGGAATCCGGAGACGGGGAAGCGGAACGTGGGAATGTACCGCATGCAGATTTACGACGAGCGCACGACGGGAATGCACTGGCAAACGCAGAAGCATGGAGCGGAGCATTTTCGGCGAGCGAGGGCGAAGAATCCGGAAGGCAGAATTCCTGTGAGCGTGGCGATCGGCGCCGATCCGGCGACCGCGCTTTCCGGGATGCTGCCGATTCCACCGGACCTTGACGAGATGATGTTCGCAGGATTCTTGCGGCGCGAACCAGTCGAGATGGTGACCTGCGAGACCAACAACCTGGAGGTGCCTGCGAACGCGGAGATTGTGCTGGAGGGCTGCGTCAATCTGAATGAGATGCGCACGGAAGGGCCGTTCGGGGACCACACGGGCTTTTATTCGCTGGAAGGGGAGTTCCCGGTCTTTCACGTGGAATGCGTGACGCGGCGGAAGGAGCCGATTTATTTGACGACGGTGGTGGGGCCGCCGCCGCAGGAAGACTTCTATATGGGATACGCGGTGGAGCGCGTATTTCTGCCAGTGATGAAGATGCAGTATCCGGAAATCGTGGACGTGGCGATGCCGGCCGAGGGAATTTTTCACAACTTGATGATCGTGGCGATTCGAAAGTCGTATCCCGGGCACGCGCGGAAGATCATGAATGCGGTTTGGTCGCTGGGGCAGGCGATGTTCACGAAGGTGATCGTTGTGGTGGACCACGACGTTGACATTCACAACTACAGTGAAGTGGTTTGGAAGACGCTGTGTGCGCTGGACCCCGAGCGGGACGTGCAGTTTTCACTGGGGCCGATGGATACATTGGATCACGCAGCGCGGATGCAAGACTTTGGATCGAAGATGGGGATTGATGCGACGCGCAAGTGGGCGTCCGAAGGATTTACGCGGCCTTGGCCGGACGAGATTTTGATGGATGAAGAGACGAAGAAGCGGGTAGATGGGCTGTGGAGGTCGTTGTCGCTGGATAAATCGTGAGAAAAAGTGACGCGGGAGTGCGGCGCTGGGCTCGTGCGCATGTCACGGCCGGATTCGACGAGAAGAAAATAAGGAGGGCAGTGCATCCGCAATCGGAAGGCGCGAGTAGTACTTTTCTGTGGAAAAAGCGCTGATTGCAAAGGATAACCGTCCTCGCGGACAGGGAGCGGAGCGCTCAAAACCGCAACTAATAGTGGCAGCGGCAGGAATAGCCCCCAACCTGGGTAGGTACTAGCGGCGAATACCCCCCGAAATGCCTAGAACTACCCGTATTGATAGGACAACAGCCCTATAGATTCCCTTGACGGTCGGAGTGGTAGAATGTCATAAAGCTTCCACGGGTTGTGCCCTCCAACCTTCGCAGCGCAGGTCGGCGCAACTCACGGTGGCTAATTTTTGTGCTTCATCTGGATGCCGGGGTGGCGTTCCTCGTGAGCGAATCGCGCGAAGTGATGAATGTGCGGCAAGCGTCACAGTATCTGGGCATCTCGCCGGATACGCTGTACCGTTACATCACGGAAGGCGAAATTCCCGCGTTTAAACTCGGCAACCGTTGGAAACTGCGTAAAACGATCCTGGACCGCTGGATGGAGCGGAAAATGAGCCAGGCGACCGCGAGACGCCGTTAGTCTGGCGCGGGGCGCAGGAACGCCGGTTAGAAAAGGGGCCGTGAAATGCTTGGACTCGGAAAAAAGAGCCGACAGCTGGTGGGACTGGATATCGGGTCGAGTTCGATTAAGGCCGTGGAACTGAAATCGGCAAAGTCCGGCTATGAGCTCGTGAGCTTCGGGATGGAAACGCTGGCCCCGGACACGGTGGTGGACGGCGCCATCATGGATGCACCGCAGGTTGCAAATGCGATCAGCAAGATTTTCGACGCGCAACGGATCAAGACGAAAAACGTGGCGACGTCGGTATCAGGGCACTCGGTAATCGTGAAGCGCGTTCCGCTGCCGCTGATGACCGAGGAAGAACTTTACGATCGGATTCCTTCCGAAGCCAGCCAGCACATTCCATTTGATATCGCGGACGTGAACCTGAGCTATCAACTGCTGGAGTCGATGGACTCGCAGATGGATGTTCTGCTGGTGGCGGTGAAGAAAGACAAGATTCTGAACCACACCAACGTTTTGGCGCAGGCAGGAAAGACGCCGGTGGTGGTGGATATCGATGCCTTCGGACTGCAGAACTGCTTCGAAATCAACTACGAACCGGATGCGGGGCAGACGGTGGCGCTGCTGAACATTGGCGCGAGCGTCATGAACATTAACATTGTGCGCGGCGGGGTGCCGCTGTTCACGCGCGACGTCAGCGTGGGCGGCAACCAGTATACGGATGCGCTGCAGAAGGAACTGGACCTCAGCTTCGAGGACGCGGAACGCCTGAAGAGGGGCGATTCGCTGCCGAGCGTTACCGACGAGCAGAAACAACAGATACTGCGCAGCGTTTCCGACATTCTGACGCTGGAAATTCAAAAGACCTTCGACTTCTTCCGGGCGACAGCCAGCGGCGAGAACATCCAGCGAATCGTGGTGGCAGGGGGAACGGCGCGCGTTCCCGGGCTGGTGGACTTGCTGCGGGAAGAATTCGCGATGCCGGTGGAAGAGTTGAATCCTTTCCGCAAAGTAATGATTGATCCCGGCAAGCACAGTGATGACCAGATCCGGGAAATGGCGCCGCGGCTGGCTATTGCCGTAGGTCTGGCGCTGAGGAGCTTTGACTAGCCATGATTCGCATAAACCTTCTTGGACAAATTCGGCCGAAGGCTTCACGGCGTGCTCCTTCGACGGTGGATGCGGGCGGAGCGCTTCCTGCGGTGTTCATCGGAGCAGGGCTGGTTCTCGGCGCCCTGGTTCTGGGATTCTTCTATTACACGTGGCAGAACCAGCTGAACAAGGAAAACGCGGAAATCAAAAGACTGACAGCGCAGAAGACGGACCTCGAGCAGACCAAACTGCAAGTGGAAGCGTTCGAGAAGCAGAAGGCCGTCCTGCAGCAGCGTGTTTCGACGATCGAGCAGTTGCAGCGCGACCGCACGGGCGGGCAGGAACTGCTGGACATGGTTGCCAACACGGTGTCGCGGACGGAAAACCTGTGGCTGACGGAAATGATCCGCAAAGGCACAACGCTTTCGATGGAGGGCTCGTCCGCGTCCGTCAACTCAGTTGCGAACTTTATTACCGCACTGAAGCGGTCCGGGTATTTCCAGAAAGTCGAAATTAAGGAAACAAAACAAGACGATAAGAATACGGCGGTGCAGACCTTCGTGTTCCAGATATCAGCTGAAATCACTCCGCCCACCGCAGCGCAGGCACGGCCGGCCAATACACCGGCTCCTGCTGCGGCTGCGAAGACGCCGGCGAAGAAAGGATAAGGGGAGCGCCATGGCCAATCCGCTTCGAGATATGTCCGTGATCATGCAGGCCCTAGTGGCTGCGGCGGTTGCTGTCGTGCTGGTTTTGGTCGGCGTTTACGTGCCTGGTTCACCGATTGCAAGGGAACGGGACGAGGTGGATGCTGCCGTCCAGACGCGCACGAAGCTGAACCAGGAAGTCACGCAGCTGCAGGTCTACAAGCAGCGCTACGGAGAACTGAAGCAGCAGATGGACGCGCTTTCCAAGCAACTGGATACGCTGAAAACGATCGTGCCGGAAGAAAAAGAAACTGACGAATTTATCCGGCTGTTGCAGGGAGCGGCGAGCGCGTCGAATGTGCAGATCAGGCGCTTGACGGCGCAGGCCGTGGTTCCCAAGGAATATCATTACGAAATGCCGTTTGAGGTGCAGGCCGACGGCCCGTACTTCAATATCCTGGATTTCTTCGGGAGACTGGGCCGCCTGTCACGAATTATTAATGTGGGCGACCTGACGTTTGACGATCCAGACAAGCCAAAAGGCACAAAGTACGCGGTGCGCCCGGGGACAACAGTGTCTGGAATTTTCACGGCAACAACATTTTTTACCAAGCCCGCCGATACGGGTGCGGCTCCGGCAGCCGGAGCTAAGCCTGCAGCCGGTGCGGCTGGAAAACCCTGAGCGG
Source organism: Acidobacteria bacterium 13_2_20CM_2_57_6 (assembly GCA_001917435.1). Lineage (GTDB taxonomy): Bacteria > Acidobacteriota > Terriglobia > Acidiferrales > UBA7541 > Acidiferrum. The sequence continues at coordinate 18,936 of MNEA01000140.1, read as the reverse complement.
GAATGAGCGAACTATGCGTTCAGCGATAACTCTCGGACTAGGGATTTTGGTTGCGACAGCGACGCCCGGATTGCGGGCGCAGGCTAAGCCGTCCACGCCGAATAGTGCGAAGTCCGCACAGGCGGATGCCGGCAAGCCCGTGCAGCAAACGGGCAAGCCTGCAGCATCGGCCGCGACCAAGCCCGCACCTCAAGCGGCTAAACCGGCGACGCCGGCCCAGACGAAGCCGGCAACGCCCGTGGCGAAACCTGCAGCGCAGGCGGCCAAGCCGGCTAGCAACCCCGCAGCCAAAACTGGAGCCAAATCGGGCGCGAAACAGCCAGGCAAGGCTAAGGCAGCCAAACCGGCTCGCAGGACGGTTGAGAAGGCTTCCACTCCGGGTTCCGCACCGGCAGCTGCAGCGAGCGAAATCAAACAGGCTCGGCGCGATCCGTTCGAATCCTTAATCGGGAGGCAGAACAAGGCGGGAGGCCCGAATCTGCCGCCGGGCAAACTGGGTCTGCAGGTCAGCACGCTGCGCCTTGACGGCATCGTGCGTTCCCCGAATGGGATGATCGCGGTGGTTTCAAATCCGCAAGCGCGCACGTATTTCCTGCGCGAAGGCGACCGGCTGTATGACGGCAGCGTGGAAAAGATTTCGATGGATAGCGTTTCCTTCCATGAAGAAGGAAAAGATGCCTTTGGAAAACCCGTCGAACGGCAAGTGAACAAACGAATTTACTCCAGTCCAGGAGAACAGCAATGAAGACGAATTGGCCGGCCCTTCGGCATGGCTACTTGATCCTTGCAAGCATGGCACTGGCGAGCAGCCCGGTGCTTGCACAGACGCAGGCGCCCGCTGGCGCGACGGCGGCTGCCGCTGTCATCTCCAGTGTTGCTATTACCCAGGCGCCGGAACGGTCGGCTGTACGCGTGGAAGGCGAGGGACGGCTCGAGGTTCACGCCGGCCGCATGCAGAACCCGGATCGCCTGGTGCTGGATTTTGTGGGAGCCCGGTTAGCCGTGCAGAAGACGGTCATCCCCGGGATTTCCGCCCCTGTGCGCGGAGTGCGCATCGGACAATACCGGCCGGATGTGGCGCGGGTGGTGGTGGATCTTACGACGGCGAGCCCGTATCGGGTTGCGCGCGACGGCGGAGCGGTGGTCATCTACTTTGAAAATACGTCAACGACTCCAATGCAACCGGTGTCCGGTTCGACGACGTTGACGTCGCAGCAGAATGAGAAGGCGCGGCCGGAATTCAAGTACAGCGTAGCATCGCCCCGCACGGCTGCGGGCGGCTCATCCAAGGATTTGAAGATTTCTGCTCCTCGCTTCGCTTTGCCAAGCGAACTGACCCAGCCCTCATTCACTCTGGCATCTTTGAGCGAGAAAAACGAACCTGTGCGCCCGAATTCCACGACGCAACAGGCGGCCGAGCAAGCGGTGCAGCAGGCAAACACGGCGGCCACGACGTTGGCGGCATCCCAGGCGGCACAGGCACCGGCGGCAGTGCAGGCGCCCACGGGCAAGTATACGGGCGAGCCGATTTCCGTAAACTTGAAAGACGTGGACCTCAAGGACTTCTTCCGGTTAATTCACGAAATCAGCGGACTCAACGTGGTGCTGGATCCTGCGGTCAAGGGGAGCCTCACCATCGTTCTGGATGAAGTGCCCTGGGACCAGGCACTCGACATCGTTTTGCAGAACAACAGTCTCGACAAGCAACTCAGCGGGAACGTGCTGAGGATCGCCTCACGCGATACGTTAAAGAAAGAAGCGGAGACGCAGCGCGACCTGGAAAAAGCGCAGGCGGAAGCGATCGCTCCGGTGACTGTGCCCCGGGTACTGAGCTACGCTAAGGCGGCGGCGCTGGCGCCGACGCTCAAGAAGTTCCTTAGCTCGCGCGGCGACATACTGTACGATGACCGTTCGAACCAGCTGATCATCCGTGATATTCCATCGGTCATTCCGATCATTGATAACCTGATTCGCAACCTGGACCGCAAGTCGCAGCAGGTGGAAATCGAGGCGCGAGTGGTTTCGGCATCGCGTTCCTTCGCGCGGGACATCGGCACGCAGCTCGCGTTCGCGACCTCCAGCGGCAACAATGTGTTTGGCGGCAATTCGACCGTCGGTCCGAGCCCAATCTTTCGAACAATAACGCCTGGTGTTTCCACTTCACCGGCACTCACTTTCGGCGCGCCACCGGTGCCACAGCCACCCGTGGCTGGCCAGGCGCCCCAGCAGGCGAACGTTCAAATGCCCTTGGTGACGAACCTTGGTGCGAACGCTCCCACCAGCGGCGTGAGCTACCTTTTTACATCGGCCAACTTGGCCCTAGATTTCATGATTACCGCGGCGGAATCGAAGGGCGTAGGCAAGCTGCTATCGAAGCCCAAGATCATTACTCAGAACAACGAAAAGGCGGCGGTCAAGCAGGGGACTAAGATCCCGATTCAGACTACCATCAACAATACGATCTCTGTGCAGTTCATAGACGCCGTGCTGAAACTGGAGGTCACTCCGCAGATCACCGCGGACGGCACCGTGTTCATGGACGTGCTAGTGGAGAACACCCAGATCGACGCCGGCATCCCGCGAGTGCAGGGAATTCCGGCTCTAGACACGGAAGCCGCGGAAACCAAAGTGACGGTGGCGGACGGCGGAACGGTGGTGATTGGGGGGATCATCGTGTCCAGTCAACGCACAGACATCTTTCAGGTGCCTGTCGTTGGCAGCCTGCCGCTGATCGGGCACCTCTTCAAGCGTACCAGTGTCTCGACGTCATCCCAGGAACTGCTCTTCTTCTTAACGCCGCGAATCATTCCCGGGTAGCTTGGGGAATTGGCGTTTCAAATAAGGAATAAAACGAGGAGACCACAGTCTCCTCGTTTTATTTTATGAGGGCACCTTTGCATCGGCGACGCCACAACCTGACAGCAGACTTCCGTAACGCAAAAATCGACGCCCTGCTGATAACCAGCCCCGCTAACTGGTATTACCTGACAGGGTTCACTGGGGAGTCTGGCACTCTGATTGTGACAGGGAAGGGCGCTACCTTCATCACGGACGGAAGATTCATGGAGCAAGGCCGGGCAGAAATGTCTGGAGTCCGCGTAATCCAGCAGAAGGGGTCCGTGTTTGAATCCGTCGGCCAGTTTTTGAGGGATTCCCGGTCCCGGCGGGTGGGGTTTGATGCAAGTCAGATAACGGTGGGGCAGCTTCAAAGTCTTCGCAAGGCTGCCGGAGCGCGGGTGAGGTGGATCTCAGCTCCTGGCAGAGTGGAGAGCCTGCGCATGCGCAAAGACGCAACAGAGCTGGCACAAATGCGACGGGCGGCCATCCTGGCGGGTGAAGTGGTCCAATCCACAATCGGCCTGCTGAAACCGGGGATACGCGAGTTTGAAGTGGGGGCCGAGATTGAATACCAGATGAGAAAGAGAGGAGCGTCGGGGCCGGCCTTTGAAACGATCGTCGCGTTCGGAGAGCGAGCCGCACTGCCGCATGCGCGTCCTACGGCCAAACGACTGGGGAAAAATGAGTTGGTCGTGCTGGACCTGGGTGCTATACTCGGCCACTATTGCAGCGACATAACGCGCACAGTGTACATGGGGCGGGCGCCAAAACGCATCCGGATTTGGTACGGCGCGGTTTTGGAGGCCCAAGCGGCTGCGATCGCAGCGGCAAAGAGCGGCGCGGCCTGCGGGGACGTCGACGCGGCGGCGAGGCAGGTCCTGGCCGGCTATCGTTTGGACCATCTTTTTGTTCACAGTACGGGCCACGGGCTTGGACTCGAAGTGCATGAAGATCCCAGGGTGGCGCGAGGGCAAAAAAAGCGCCTGGAGCCGGGAAACGTAATCACAATTGAGCCCGGTGTGTATTCTGCAGGCATCGGAGGCATACGAATCGAGGACGATGTAGCCGTTCACGCTGGCCGTACGGAAGTACTGACCCGCGCACCGCGGAATCTCATTGAGATCTAAAAAAGGCATGAAACGCAAAAAGCCGAGCAGGTCCAGTCCGTCGTTTGGCAATCCGGAAATCCAACAGATCGAACAGCTCTTTCAGTTCATGACGGAGCACAATCTCGAAGAGTTCGAATACACTAGGGGTGATCTGAGCATAAGGCTGCGAAAGCCTTCGGCAGGGGTAATAGTTGGGTCACCCCGAGCGGTAGCCGCGCCTGAGATTATCGTTCCGGGATCGCCGGAGGCCCCGCGGGCGCCGTCCGGCGAAGTTCCGGAGGCGCGTTCCTCGGAAGATCTGCATCTGGTTAAATCCCCCATCGTCGGGACCTTCTATGAATCTCCCAGCCCCGGGACGGAGGCCTTTGTAAAAGTAGGCACGTACGTGGAGACGGGAAACGTCCTCTGTATTGTAGAGGCGATGAAGCTGATGAACGAGATTGAATCCGACGTCTCCGGCGAAGTCATGCGAATCTTCGTGGAAAACGGACAGCCGGTTGAATATGGGCAGCCTCTCTTTGGCATTCGTCCGAGCCGGAAAAAGTAGCCGGCACGCCAGACCATGTTCCAGAAAATCCTAGTTGCCAATCGCGGGGAAATCGCTTTGCGGGTCATCTGCGCCTGCAAGGAATTGGGTATATCCACGGTTGCGGTGTATTCCGAAGCGGACCGTAATTCCCTGCATGTTCGATTTGCAGACGAGGCGGTTTGCATCGGGCCTGCGCGTAGCAGCGAAAGCTACCTGAACATCCCTCAGGTGATCAGCGCAGCAGAAATTACGAATGTGGATGCCATTCATCCGGGTTATGGATTCCTCTCGGAAAACGCCAACTTTGCCAAAGTTTGCGAAGCGTCGGAAATTACTTTTATTGGGCCGAGGCCGGAAATCATCGAAATGATGGGTGAAAAAGACCGCGCGCGGAGGGAAGTGAAGACCGCCGGCCTGCCTACGATTCCGGGGAGCGAGGGCGTTGTTGACGGGGAAGAGCAGCTTGCGAAAGAGGCGGCGCGCATCGGATACCCGCTCATTCTAAAGGCCTCCGCGGGCGGAGGCGGCCGCGGAATGCGCGTGGTGCGTAAACAGGAAGAGCTTCTGTCTGCGTACCAGACGGCGCGCAGCGAGGCGCAGCAGGCTTTTGGCACGCCGGACGTTTACGCGGAAAAATTCCTGGAACATCCTCGGCACATTGAGTTTCAGGTGCTCGGCGACCAGCATGGGAAAGTGGTCCATCTGGGAGAACGCGAATGCAGCATCCAGCGGCGTCACCAGAAATTGGTGGAGGAATCGCCTTCACCCGTCGTGGACCCCAAACAGCGCAAGGAGCTTGGCACCAAAGTGGTGAAGGCGCTCGAAAAGATCGGTTACACCAACGCCGGGACCGTCGAATTCCTGATGGATCAGGACGGCGCGATGTATTTCATCGAGATGAATACGCGTATTCAAGTCGAGCATCCCGTGACGGAGCTCGTAACCGGAGTGGATCTAATCAAGGCACAGATTCGCATCGCTGCCGGCGAGAAAATGGAAGATGCCACCGGTGCGATTATGGCTTCCGGCCACGCTATCGAGTGCCGGATCAACGCCGAGGATCCGGTGACCTTTGTGCCGTCGGCGGGGCGCATTACCACGTTTCAGGCGCCGGGAGGCACAGGCGTGCGCGTGGATTCGGCCGCTTATGCCGACGCGGTCATTCCTCCTTACTACGATTCGATGATTGCAAAGCTGATCGTTAAGGGACGCGACCGGACTGAAGCCATTGGGCGCATGAAGCGGGCGCTTGAAATGTTCGTTATCGAGGGTATCAAGACGTCGATACCGCTACATCGACGGATTCTGGCCGACCCGGAGTTTGGCTCGGGGAAGTTCGATACCCACTTCATCGAAAGATTGCTCGGGACGAACGGAAAATAAACGTTGAAGCGCCTTGTTCTACCGCGGTTGTATGTGATATTAGACGCAGCATTGCTTACCGTTCCCGAAACAGACTGCGCTCAAGAGCTTGCCACTGCCGGTGTCCGGCTGCTTCAGTATCGGAATAAGCGGGCGTCCGCGCGCGAACTGTTCGAAACGTCAAAAAAACTGCTTTTGCTGCTCTCACCGCTGGGAGTTTCGCTTGTGGTGAATGACCGCCCCGATGTCGCGGCCGTTGCGGGAGCAAATGGCGTTCACGTCGGCCAGGAAGATTTAGGCGTGGAGGAAGTGCGGCGCGTGGTTGGGGCGGAGAAACTGGTGGGAGTGTCCACGCACAACCTCGAACAGTTCGAGCGGGCCGCCGCATCATCCGTGGATTACATTGCCGTCGGACCCATCTTTACGACCGGCACAAAGTCAAACCTCGATCCAGTGGTTGGCACGCAGTTCATCCGAGAGGTCAGGCCGCTAACTGATAAACCAATTGTAGCTATTGGGGGCATTACGTTGCAGCGCGCCCCTGAGATAATCGAGTCAGGGGCTGATTCCGTGGCGGTCATCAGCGATATCCTGCGCGCGCCTGAACCTGCGGCGCGTGCCCGGCAATACATCGACCTGTTGGGCCCCGCTAGCCACGCGGCGTCAACCTGAGGTATTCGTCGAAATGGCGGACACAACGCATCCTCTCGCGGACACCGGAGCAAAATCGGAGCCTGGCTTTGTGCGGGCCATCGGGTTGTTCGACGGCACGATGATCGTCGTGGGCTCGATGATCGGATCGGGCATCTTCATTGTGGCTGCGGATATTTCGCGGCAAACGGGCTCCGCAGGTGGACTGCTGCTCACGTGGATTCTCACCGGATTGCTGACGATTTCCGCGGCGCTTTCTTATGGCGAACTGGCCGCGCTGTTTCCGCATGCGGGCGGTCAGTACGTTTATTTGCGCGAGGCGTACTCACCGCTTTGGGGATTTCTTTACGGCTGGACGCTCTTCCTCGTGATTCAGACGGGAACCATCGCGGCTGTGGCCGTTGGTTTTGCGCGCTATTTGGGTGTGCTGTGGACGGCGATTTCACCGAGTGTCTGGATCATTCACCCCATTGCCTTGGGTTCGAAATATGCCATCAGCCTGTCGGTTCAGCAGTTTGTGGGCGTCCTGATGATCGTGTTTCTGACGTTCATCAATACGCTTGGAGTGCGGCTCGGCAAGCTGATCCAAAACGTGTTCACGAGCGCGAAAACTCTGTCGCTCGTGGGATTAATCTTCCTCGGAATTTTTGTAGGGAGAAATGCCGGGGCAATCACCGAGAATTTCAGCCACTTCTGGACAATTCGCAACGCGCAGACCATTGAGCCGGGCGCGAGTTTTCTGAAGAGCTTTGTGCCGACCATTACCGCAGCGAGCGGCGTCTTCGGCCTGTTTGTGGCATATGGAGTGGCGCAAGTCGGTTCGCTGTTTTCGGCGGACGCGTGGAATAACATCGGCTTTACAGCCGCGGAAGTGAAGAACCCGAAACGCGACGTGGCCCTCTCGATGGCCTTCGGCACCATCATCGTGATCACTCTGTATTGCCTCGCGAACCTGGCCTATCTCTGCACGTTGCCACTGGTGCAGATTCAGACCGCGCCAGATGATCGCGTGGCCAGCGCGGCCTTGAACGCCATTTTCGGGCCAACCGGCGCGATGCTCATGGCGGGAGCGATCATCATTTCCACGTTTGGCTGCAACAATGGATTGATCCTGGCCGGCGCGCGTGTCACGTATGCGATGGCAAGAGATGGCCTTTTTTTCAAATCGACTGGGACCCTGAACAAGAAGGGGGTGCCCGGCACGGCGTTGACTTATCAAGGGATTTGGATCGCAATCCTGATTTTGCTGAGAACTCGGCACGTGGACGCGGCCGGAGCGGTAACCTACGGCAATCTTTACAGCGACCTGCTCAATTACGTTGTTTTTGCCGCGTTGCTCTTTTACGTGCTGACGATCGTGGGGATTTTCGTGCTGCGTGCAAAACGGCCGGATGCCGAGCGGCCGTATCGCGCGTTCGGGTACCCGGTTGTTCCTGCACTGTATATTCTTGCGGCGGTGGCAATTATGTTTGTGCTTTTGCTTTACCAGACGCAAACCTCGGGAAAGGGTCTGGAGATCGTTTTGCTTGGGGTTCCCGTCTATCTGCTATGGTCGTGGCGGTCGAGGCGGAGCGTTAAAGCCGGATCAGCGCGATAGTCGAATTTTGTTGTAGGGGCGCGGAATGCTGCGCCCCTACAATGCGTAAGGCCAAATTGGTAGCGTTATGAGGAAGTGGGGCTGACCCCCAAAGGAGGAGTTGCATGGGCAACCCCTTGTTCGCAAGAAAACCGATGAGCATGCTGCTCGCGGAATGTCAGGAGGAAGGCGGGCACAGCCTGAAGCGCACGCTCGGCCCGTTTCAACTGACAGCGCTGGGCGTAGGCGCGATCATCGGTGCGGGCATCTTCGTGCTTTCTGGTCTAGGTGCGCACTACGCTGGACCGGGGCTAATGCTTTCCTTCGTACTTTCTGGGCTGGGATGCGCATTTGCGGGGCTTTGCTACGCCGAGTTTGCGGCTATGATTCCGCTGGCGGGAAGCGCTTATACCTATGCTTACGCTACCCTGGGCGAACTCTTCGCCTGGATTATTGGCTGGGACCTAACACTGGAATACGCCATGGGCGCGAGCACGGTTTCGTCGGGCTGGTCCAACCATTTCATCGAGTTGCTCAATATTTTCAAGATCAAGATGCCTTTGTGGCTTGCCTACGACCACTGGACTGGGTTGAGCACTGCCACGAAGATCGTCGCGCGCCGGATGGCGCTGGCCTCAGACGCCACGCTGCAGCCGGGCACACAGGCCTTCCTCGACAAAGTCGATGCCATCGTCAAAGGGCAGTCGCCGGAATTAGTTCAGCAGGCTCATGCGCTTCTGAACGCGCCGACAATGTTTGGAGTGGGAATTGGGTTTAACTTGCCCGCTTTCTTGATCGCACTAGTCATCACCGCGATTTTGGTTATCGGCATTAAAGAGAGCGCGAGGTTCAATGCCGCGATCGTGACGATCAAAGTGACGGTGGTGCTGTTCGTCATCGGACTGGGCATCCATTATGTAAACTTCTCGAACTGGGGCCATGATTGGTCCTCGTTCGCGCCAATGGGTTTTTCGGGAATCGGCGCCGGCGCGGCTTACATCTTTTTTGCGTACATCGGTTTTGACGCCGTCTCGACGACCGCTCAAGAATGCAAGAAGCCGCAGCGTGATCTTCCGATTGGGATCTTGGCATCGCTGGTGATCTGCACCATTCTCTATATTCTCGTGGCCGGTGTACTGACCGGAATGGTCCGCTGGCAAGACGTCAACATCGAGGCTCCGATAGCTGAAGCATTTCTTGACCGCGGCCTGACGCTGGCATCCCACGTCATCACACTGGGCGCGCTTGCAGGGTTGACGAGCGTCATGCTGGTGATGCTCCTCGGACAGACGCGCGTGCTGTATGCCATGGCCAATGACGGCTTGTTGCCGAAGGGGTTCTTCGCGGCGGTGCACCCGAAATACCGGACGCCGTACAAAAACACTTTGCTTGTGGGATTGCTCGCCGCTATCGTCGGGAGCGTGACGCCCATCGATGACATCGGAAAGATGGTGAATATCGGCACGTTGTTGGCTTTCATAATGGTTTGCATCGCGGTCATGATTTTACGTTCCAAGAACCCAGACCAGCCAAGGCCGTTCCGCACTCCGTGGGTGCCGGTCGTGCCAATCTTGGGAATCCTATTCAACGGCTATATGATGTACAAACTCGGGTGGGTGAATTGGGCTCGCCTGATTGTCTGGCTGATCATCGGTCTCGTGATTTATTTCACTTACAGCCGCTATCACAGCCGCGTCAGCAACGCGCAACAGCAATAAGACGTCCCCTCGGCGGGGCGGGCTGGAATGGCCGGCCTTTCTTCAGATCGTCAGTCGCTTACTCTGCATTCGCTACGGCGATTCAGGTAAAGTATTCATTCCGATGACGGCACGATGACACCTTTTCGCGCCAGCCTAAAAGAAGTTTGGAACCGCCTGACGTGGCCCGATCTGGTTTCCACAGCAGTCGCGGCCGGAGGGTTGTTGGCCGCCCTCTTTGGCTTGCAAGGCGGTCCCTTCAACTTTCTGAAATACTTGGCGGTCGTCGCGAGCGTCTATCTCCTGTTCAGGCTGATTGGTTGGTGGAGAGACCGGCTACTCTGGAGTCTCCGCAACCGGCTCATCGTCGCCTACCTATTCATTGCGGTTGTACCGTTCTTGTCGATCGTTACATTGGCTGTACTCGCCGGCCGCATTCTGTATTCTCAGCTTGGCGCCTACCTGTTGCACGAAGACTTGCAGCAACGTATCGCCATGATCGCAGATATATCGGAACACATCGCCGCCGCGCACGCGACACTGCCAAAGGGGATAGGTGAGGAGGAATCCGAGCGCGTACTGGCGGCGCAATCTCACTCCGTGCACGACCGCGAGCTTCCGAAATTAAACATCGCGTTCTCCGATGATGCCAGCTTGCTGGGGAAGGTGGCCGGGCCGGCAGCGCTGTCCTTTGCCGGCATCGTGCAGGAAGGCGACCGGCTTTTCTTGATGAGCATACGGGCGATGCCAGAGCACGGTCGCATCCGGCTGGTGACCTTGCGGGTTCCGGTCACGGCTGACTTTCTCAGTGGAATTGCGCCGGATCTCGGCGCGATCCAGCTCACCCTGATGGAGAAGTACGTGCCCGGAGCGCGCCAAGGAATTATTTATCCGACTGCCAACGGCCAATATGTAATGGCTAGCCCAATTGTGGCCCGGAATCGGTCGCTGCAGCCCCCTATGATCTGGATTGATGTGCCGGTAGAGGTCGTGTCGAGGCTGGATTCCGTATATGTGGGAAAGGACGGAACTGTTGAACCGCTTCGGCCTGTCCTGGCAGTGTTTAATGCCCGTCCGTCACAGCTAAACGCGCGAATGTTCACCTCCTTTGGCGAATTGCGCGACACCTACCGGCTGATGGCGATCGGGCTGGGCGCTCTTCTTGTTCTCATCATGATAGTGGCGCTGATTCCCGGGATTGTATTGACACGGCGCATCACGAATGCGGTTGCGGACCTGTACCAAGCTACCCAGTTTGTTAAAGAGAGAGATTTCTCCCACCGTATACAAATGAAGCAGCGCGACCAACTCGGCGAACTGGCCGAATCATTCAACACTATGACGGCTTCCATCGGCGAGCTCATCGAGGTGGAAAACAAACGGCAGCGGCTGGAGAATGAGATTTCCATCGCCCGGGAAGTGCAAAATCAGCTTTTCCCAAGCACTTTGCCATCTGTCCCGGGAGTGGAGATTGAAGCGATCTGCAAGGCCGCGCGGTCCGTCAGCGGCGACTACTATGATTTCATTCAGCTTAGTCCGACGCATATCGCCATTGCCATCGCCGACATTTCAGGGAAGGGAATTTCCGCGGCGCTGCTGATGGCCAGTCTGCAAGCGGCGCTGCGCAGCCAGATGCTTACGGAAGGCAGCGAACACCTGAGCATGGCCGAACTTGTGTCGCGGCTAAACAAACATCTGGTCCGCAACACCGGCGACGACCGATTCGCGACATTCTTCATTGCAACCTACGATAGCGCCACTCGAACGCTCCGCTATACAAACGCCGGCCACCTGCCAGCCTTTTTGATCTGCAAAGATGGTTCGGAGCTATTGGACAAAGGTGGCATGGTGCTCGGCGTGATGGAAGATTACGTCTATGAGGAAGGGGCGTTGACAGTCGGTCCCGACGCGCTCCTCATCGGATATAGTGATGGCCTTATTGAGCCCGAGAACGTTTATGGGGAAGAATTTGGGATTCGACGTCTGCAGGAAGCAGCTGTCCACGTGCAAGGCGCTGCGCCCCTCCTGGTCGCGGAATCATTGATGGCTGCGGCGGAAGAGTGGGCCGGAACCCCTGAACAGGCCGATGACATGACCGTGATCGTGGCGCGGCTTCGGTAGTACCTCCGCTACGGCTAGGCTATACTGAAAATATTTCCAAGAGATTTCGCCGGGGAAAAGAATGTCGCTCCGTAATCGTGTGGCGCTGGTGACAGGTGGGAGCCGGGGAATCGGCCGCGGGCTTGCTCTTCGGCTGGCGCAAGACGGCGCGCGAATGGCCATTGCGTATCGCTCCAACAAAGTCGCGGCGCAGCAGACGTTGCGCCTGTTGCAGGCCAATGGCGTCGATTGTGTTGCAGTGGAGACGGATATCACCGATGCGGGGCGCTGCGACCAGTTGATCAAGACGGTGGTCGATCGCTTCGGGCGGCTCGACGTGATCGTCAACAACGTGGGGGATTTTCGCTGGGGCACGCTGGCGGAATCATCGCTTCCGGACTGGCAATCCATCTTTACCTCGAATCTGCTGACGGTTTTATATATGTGCCGAGCGGCGTTACCGCACATGCGGAAAGCGCGCTGGGGCCGAATCATCAATATGGGCGCGGTGGGCGCGGAGCGAGCGTTCGGCCAGGCGAAAATCTCAGCCTACGCCGCAGCCAAGGCTGCTGTCGTGGCGTTGTCACGCTCTCTGGCGCTCGAGGAAGCCAAGAACGGCATCACCGTGAACGTCGTGAACCCTTCCAGCATTGATGAGAACGAGCTAACGCTGGAAGAGGCTCGTAAGATTCGCGACGCGCGTTTTCCTATCGGCCGCCCCCCGACCGTCGAAGATGTTGCCGCCACAGTGGCCTTTTTCGCATCCGAGGAAGCCGAGTACGTTACCGGGCAGGTCGTCAATGTCAGCGGCGGGTGGATGCTTTGATTTTGTCGAACCTTCCATGAAAGCCCTCACTGCTGGCGAGATGCGCGAAGTTGATCGGCTCACGACCGAGCGCTACGGCGTCCCCAGCCTGCAATTGATGGAAGAAGCAGGCAAGCACATAGCCAACGTCGCGCGCCTGAAGCTTTATGGAAATACCAATAAACGCGCGGCCTTTCTTTGCGGAAAAGGGAATAACGGTGGCGACGGATTCGTTGCTGCACGTTTCTTAAAGGAGGATAAGTTGGGTGTTGATTTCGAGCCCATCGTCTTTCTTTTTGGATCGTCCAACGAATTGCGTGGCGACGCTGCTGAGAACCTTTCTCGCTGGCTGAAATGTTCGGGGAAAATCACTGAAGTTAGAGACAGCGCTTCCCTGGAGGCCGCTTGGCCTAAAATCGCATCTGCGCACACCATTGTCGACGCTTTGCTCGGGACGGGACTGCGCGGTCCCGCAGCCGGGGTCATCGCGGAGGCCATCACTCGACTCAACAAATTCTCAAGAAACGCGACGCTCGCGCGCCCTGCTTTTATCCTTGCCGTTGATATTCCTTCCGGTCTGCCATCCGATGGCCAGCCTGCGGAAGGGCCTGTTCTGTTCGCACACCAAACGGTCACATTTACTGCGCCGAAGATTGGCCAACTTCTGTCCAATCAAGCCGGCTGTTGCGGGCACCTCGAAGTTCGGCAGATTGGCTCACCCGCGGCTTTGGTGGAAGAAATCGGCCAAGGCTCTGCTCGTTGGGCCGAGCCGGAAGAGTTCGCATCGTTGCCTCTCGTTCGCGCAGGCGATTCGCACAAGGGAACCTACGGCCACGTCTTGCTACTCGCCGGTTCCATGGGGAAAAGCGGAGCCGCCATCCTGGCGGGACGCGCCGCGTTGCGATCCGGCGCAGGTCTGGTCACCATTGCCACGCCAGAGCCGGTGCAGCCCATCGTCGCGGTGGGTCAGCCGGAGTATATGACCGAACCGCTCCAGGCCACCAAGTCCGGCACGCTCTCTTTGCGAAGCCTGGTGGACGGTACATTTGGCGAATTGGAAGAGGGGAAGAGCGTGCTCGCCATCGGCCCCGGTCTGGGCACGCATCGCCAGACCCAGGAATTCATTCGCACCATCGTTACGCAAACCGAACTACCGGTTCTACTCGACGCCGACGGATTAAACGCCTTTGCTGAGCATGCGGACAGTCTTCGCAAACGAAACACAAAATTTCTTGCGATCACCCCCCATCCTGGCGAAATGGCGCGCCTGCTCGGCGCTTCCACAAAGGACGTGCAAGCCGACCGCATGAAAGTGGCCCGTGAGTCGGCCCTCAAATGGAACGCTCACGTCATCCTGAAGGGCTTTCACAGCATTGTCGCTTCGCCCACGGGCGATCTATGCATCAACACGGCCGGCAACGCCGGCTTGGCCAAAGGTGGCTCAGGCGACGTCCTTAGCGGCCTGCTTGCCGCGCTCACATCCCAGTTTGGCACCCAGGATTGGCATCGCGTCCTGGCTCTCGGCGTCTACCTGCACGGACTCGCCGCCGAGGATTCCGCCCAAACACATGAGCTTTCCGGGGTGCTGGCCCAGGAGGTTGTGCAGAGCCTCCCATCCTCCCGCGACCGGCTCATTCGGGAGCTTCAGCGTGGCTGAGGAGTTCATCACCCACTCCGCCGAGGAAACCACGCAGTGGGGTAGGGAATTCTCGAAGCGCCTCAAGGCGCCCGTGCTGGTCCTTCTGACCGGCGAATTGGGCTCAGGAAAAACCACCCTCACCAAAGGTATTGTTTCCGGCCTTGGAGCAGCCAAAGAGGACGACGTCACCAGCCCAACCTTCACGCTCGTTCATGTCTATGGCAAGCCCGCCAAGGTCTATCACGCCGATTTATACCGGATTGAGAGTTTCCACGATTTTGAAACCCTCGGCATGGAAGACATGTTCGCAACCCCTGCCGTGGCTATTCTGGAGTGGTCCGAGCGCTTCCCCCTGCAAACCCCCTGGCCGCAGGTTCAGGTACGCCTGGAACACCTCGGGAGTGACACTCGCCGGATTACGGTCCTGTAGCCTATCAGTAATCCACCTCACTAACTCTCTGGTTACGCACCGCACCGGATTTCTTGCCCGGTTCCCCCGCCGCTGTTAACGTAAAAATAGCCGATTCTGGCTAACTTGATGCTTAACGAAATCCTATCGCCCAGCCCAACCGAGCAGGCCCGGCCTGAACTCAAGAGCTACAACGTCACGATTCCTATGGAGTCGCTGGCGATTGGGGTGGATAACATCCACCACGACGTCTTCTTGAGTCCCAAATTCGTCCAAATCGCTCGCGACTATCTTTTCGACGTGATTCGCCACAGCACCAGCAATACCTATCTCGCGGGACTCGAGCTACGCGCTTCGCGGTCGCCGGACGGCACGGGGTTTCGCAAGCTGCTCTCCGAAGTTCTACAGAGCTCCTTGACCCAGGCTAAGTATTACAAAAACATTGAGATAGACCTGCTCTTCCGGTTGGGCTTGCTAAAATTCCTCACTTTCGAGATCGGCAATCAATTTGCCAACCTGATTCTTGAAGGCAAGGAATGGATTCGCAAGCGCGGCGAACATTTTGAACGCAGCCAGCAGGCTCACGTCATCAAAGCGCGCTTATCGGAGCTGCAGTCCGCCAGGAGAAGCGTGGTCCGCCGTGTGGGCCAGCAAGTGGCGCAAACTGTGATCGATGTAGAAGACAATGTCATCGCAAAAACGCGCCGCGCCCTCTTTGGCGAAGATTTCGCTCCCTATTACGAGCTTTGCAAGAACCGGTTGATTTTTCTCGATGGCGGTAAAGACGATGTTTTTTTTCTCGAGCATTACATCTTGCTGGGCAACTATGCGCGTGACCCCGACCGCTTTGAGGCCATGGACGAGCTTTTCCAGGAATTCCTTCGTGAGGCCGGGGTTACGTTCAGCCATGACCCTGCCCACACCGAAGCCATCCAGGCGCACACTGGGCTGTTGGAAGCGGTACAGGCGATTCAGTCGGAAATCACGAATCTCGAGGAGCAGCGCGAAAATACCCGTAAGCGTCTGGAACGCAACGATGGTTTCTTCACCAAATTCCTGAATTCCGGCGACCCCGCCGACCTGAAAGCGTCGCTAAACGATTTGGAGGCTCGCCTCAAACACCAGGAATGCAAGCTGGAGGAGTTGGGCCCCCAGATTGACTCCGCCCGGCAAAAGCTCGATTTTTTCGTGAAGGATCATGCCGGGAGGCTCGGGGAATATCTGAACGAGCCGGAAAACGCCAAGCGCCTGTTTGACGCGAGCTCCGCTGGAGAGGAGCAGGCGCCAGTCCGTGCGCGCTTGCTCTCCCAGCTCCTCGATCGTCTCGAACTCCAGGAAGTTCTCTACCACATTCTGGCAAGCTATGAAATTCAACCCATCGCCTCGGAGTACTGCCCGCCGGTGCACTTGCAGCAACTCCGCAAGGCCCTCGTTTCCAAAGACGAGCTGAAGCAAATCGAACAGGTCATCAAGCATGTTCCGGCGAAGAAATTGTCGCTCAAGGCTATCGAGGAACTTTCCAGGAAGATACGCCGCTATTCCCGCGATGAAAAATTGGCGTTCGTGTTGCGGTTTGCCGGCGACTTTCTGCGCCTGCGAAGAGATCTGCGCGACGCCGAGCATCTGACCACCTGCATGGAGCGCATTAACCTGGTAACCACGGAAAAGGCCCGCGAACTCTCCCGCCTGAACAACCGGCTATATGAGTGCGTGCTTCCCGAGGAAGCCCGGCCGGATCAGGACCAGGTGATTTCGCACGTGATCATCAAGTCGGACGTACGCGGCTCTACGCGGATGACTCAGGATTTGCTTTCGCGCGGACTAAACCCTGCTTCCCATTTCAGCCTCAACTTGCACGAGCCGGTTAAGAAACTCTTGGATCGCTATTCAGCGAAGAAAGTATTCATTGAGGGCGACGCGATCATCCTCGCCATTTTCGAAACGGAATCGACCGTCGCCTATGCGCGACCGGTCGCCAAAGCGTGCATCCTTTCGCGGCAAATTCTGGCCGTTTGCAACTCGTATAACGAGCGCGCATCGGACAGCAATCTTCCCGCGCTCGAACTCGGCCTGGGAGTTGCTTTCCAGGGTTCTGCTCCCACGTATTGGACTGACGGAGATTCGCGCATCATGATTTCGAAGGCGTTGAATCTTTCCGACCGTCTTTCAGGCTGTGCCAAGCTGGCGAAACGCATGCTCGCCGGGCAGAAGAGTCACTTTTCCGTTTACCAGTTTCTGAACACCATGGAGGGCGCGTCGGCGGAAGAGTTGGACGAATTCCTGGTCCGCTACAACCACAACGGCATCGAGCTCAACGAAGAAGGCTTTCAAAAGCTTTCCGAGGAAATTTCGCTCGAAACCATTGAAACGAAGCTCGATATGCCCTGGGGAAAACAAAACGTAACCTTGTTTTATGGGGAAGTGCCGCTTGGCGAATCCGTCGAACTGCTCGTTTTGCGCAAGGCCTTCGCGCGGCAACTGCTTCCCGATGGAAAAGTCGGAGGAGCCACTTCGCATCCCTATTATGAAGTCTGCACCGCTCCGGCGCTCTACGACCTCGTCGCCGCTTTGATCCGCACTCAGCAGGCCGCCACTCTCGCTTCCCAGCGCGCCTGACGTTTCCTTGAGAGTCCGCAAACTGCTCCACTATACTGTTCGCGGAGGCGAAAGGGGTCGGGTGACCCTCGTGGTCTTCAAAACCATAGCCCGTGTCCTTCGCGGATTCGGGGGTGGGTTCGACTCCCACACGCTTCCGCCATATCTAATTGAGATGACGGCAGTTGCAAAAAAATGAGGCGGCAAAAGGCGGCATTAGCGGCAAAGTGACCGGTTTTGTGATTTGATTTTGAGCGGCGCGGGTGACAACCGGTTCCTCGAACTGAGCCGAGAAAAAGCAGGTAGCGCTAGTTGCGCCACCTTCACCGTGCCTCAAGGAGGCAGCTTGCGGATGTCCCAGATCGTCGTTTGAAGCGCCGACATTTGTGAGTTTTGGAGTCCGCTTGTAGCCTGGGGCGGCTAAAAGGGACTTGTCCGGATTCCGCGTTACCAGAGTTAGCGTTTGGGGCGGGCTAAAACTTCAACAGCAGTGTCATAATTCGACGTGCGCTGGCCGAGCAACGCCATATCAAGCAAGGGGATAAACCGGTGAAGCGACCTCATTCCGCGTGCCGACCAATTACTGTGTCACCAGCACGGTGTAGCTCAGCTCCTGACCCTGGTACGTACCCGTAATCCGCCAACACCCCAGCGTCGGAACATTGATACCGACATCCATGAACGGTTGATCCGGTTGCACCCAGCCATTGCTAGCCGGGCCGGAAAGCAGAGGTGTTGCGGAAAGATCGAGTCGTGTCCCTGTAACAGTCAGGTTCGGCTGCGGCTCGGCATGGGCGTCGTAACCTTGTCGCCACCAAAAGGTCACTTGCCGGAATGTCGGATCATTGGGTGTGTAATGAGACAGACCCTTCCATGTTCCGTCCAAAGGGAGCGCCGTCCACAGGGCATTCGTGCCTAACCAGAAGCTGTTTGCATCGGGAGTCACAGGATAAGGTGCCGGGGGCACAAAGGGTGGGTCGGGTTGCTTCGTGACGATGCAGGCGCGAGCCAAATCAAACGTCCTCGCCGATCCTCCGCAACCACTCACAAACAGAATGATGAGGATGGACAAGACTACTTGCAGCTTCGGGTGGGCATGCATTTCGCGCCTCCCCCCCAAAAAGGACCTATTGATTCCAATCCTTTGTATTCCGGTGGGGCAGACCAGTCAATCAGGCACAGCGCTAAGACTAACCGGGCACTTGGAGCACTAATTGGGATAAACTTCCACTAGGAACTTGAAACGGCGGTACTCGATTATGCCTTTTCTTAGGGTGTTTCTGCTGCTTCTACTTGCCTTGCCATGTCTCCTGAATGCACAAGAGATCAAATATATCGACCTCACTGCTGTTCGTCAGCGCACGGAACTTCGGCACCCTCCAGCACCGCAATCGGATTGTAAAGAGGGCACGGGTTGTATTGGCAGTGGCTACGGCGGTAGCATCTTGAGAGATGGTGCACCCAACCAGCGCGATCCGCGCGCTCTGGGAATCTACTTAATGCGTGTTACTCCGACGGACATCAATGCAGCCGAGCCGTTCCAAGTAGAGTTTAAAATTCTTAACACCGGGACCGCTCCCATCGAGCTACCGGTATCTCCCCATCTATCCGACTTGCAGCCTAGCG
>MNEA01000136.1 GCA_001917435.1 Acidobacteria bacterium 13_2_20CM_2_57_6 | reverse complement strand
CTCCACCTGACCCCTCTATCTCATTAATTTGACATCAAATCTCCCTTTAGGGCCAAGATGTGTTATACTTCCTTTGCGCTTATGACCTCGGTTGTGTTGTGCGGTCCCTCTGGTGCAGTTCTTGATCTGAGACTCCCCGCCTCCAGTTTCCTCCGTACGTTTTACGCGTAATCTAAAACAAGGCTGGCAAAGCAAGCCGCCGGTCCGCCCGAGAACTCGTGTGCGCGCCGCGACGGCTTCTGCCAGCAAGAAAGTAATATTGAATGTTGAATGTTTCAGAAGTGAATGCAGAACGCTCCTCGGAGACTCTGCCGGAACGCGCGTCAGCGCGATTTTCCGAAATGCTGATTTCTCCTTACATGAAGGAGCGGTTGGCCGCGGCGCGGTTTACCACGCCCACGCCGGTCCAGGCTGCGGCAATCCCGCAAGCGCTGGAAGGCAAGGATGTGCTGGCCACGGCGCAGACGGGAACCGGCAAAACGCTGGCGTTCCTGATTCCGGTGATTGAGCGGCTGCTCAAGGATAAGACTCCGGGAATCGCGGCGCTGGTGCTGGTTCCCACCCGCGAACTTGCAATGCAAGTGGTGGATCAATTTAACAAGCTGCGCGGCAATCAGCTTCTGCCTGCAGCGCTGGTTGTCGGCGGATTGGCCGAGGGAGGCCAGCTCCAGGCCATTCGCAAAGGAGCACGGTTGGTGGTGGCGACCCCTGGGCGGCTCGAAGATTATCTCGATCGCAGGCTTTTCCATTTTAATGCGCTGCGCATGCTCATCCTAGATGAAGCCGATCGCATGCTGGACATGGGATTCCTCCCCGCAATCCGGCGCATCGTATCGATCCTTCCGAAAGAGCGGCAGACCATGTGCTTCTCCGCAACGATGGAAGGCGACATGGCGCGCGTCGTGAAGGATTATCTTCGTAACGCTGTGCGCCTTTCGTTTGGTTCGACCTCGAAGCCTTCGGAAAACGTCCGCATCCAGGCGTTTGAAGTTGCGATGGACCGCAAGCAAGAAATGTTGCAGCGCTTGCTGGCCAAAGAAACGGGAAAGTGCCTAGTGTTTGCTCGAACCAAGCGCGGAACCGAACGGATTGCCGAGAGCTTGAATCGCAGAGGCTTCTCCGCGGGCATGATTCATGGCGACCGCTCACAATCGCAGCGGACCACGGCGCTGGCAGGGTTTCAGCAGGGCCGCTTCCGCGTGCTGGTGGCTACGGACCTGGCTTCGCGCGGGATTCACGTGCAGGACATCGCGCACGTCATCAACTACGATCTGCCGGAAGTGGCGGAGAATTTCATCCACCGCGTCGGGCGAACCGGACGCAATGGCGGACACGGCGTGGCTTCCACGCTCTTCGTCAAAGAGCAGCGGTCCGAGTTGTTCCAGCTGGAGCGTGCGCTCGGCATCAAGATGGAGCGCCTGCGCGCGGATGAAACGGCTGGGCTTCCCGAGAAACAGGAACGGCTGCCAGTCAATCTGCCTCGTGTTGAATCCGTTCAGCGGCCTCGAAGATTCGTTCTTCCCGGCGAAGTTTTCCAGGCGCAGTGCGAAAACTAGGCAAGTCTAATCGAGACTCGAAGCGCGGGCTCCCCCATCAGTTCGGGGGAACCCGCCTGTATTTCCAAGGACTCGTGGCAAACTACGAGGATGCTGATCCGGCCCGCCACCGCCGCGGACAAGAACGCGATTTGGACCATCATGGAGCCCATCCTTCGGGCCGGCGAGACTTATACGCTGCCGCGTGACATGGATAAAGCGAGTGCGCTCGCATACTGGTTTTCCGGTGAGCGCGAGGTTTTCGTCGCCGAAGACAATGGCAGTATCGTTGGAACCTATAGCCTGCAAGCGAACCAAAAAGGCGGCGGATCTCACGTCGCCAATTGTGGCTACATGACTGCAGTGACGGCGGCGGGCCGCGGCGTGGGTCGGGCGATGTGCGCGCATTCGTTGGACCGAGCGCGGGCACGTGGATTTCGCTCCATGCAATACAATTTCGTGATCAGTACCAACGAACGCGCAGTCCGGCTATGGCAGAGCTTTGGTTTTGAGATTGCGGGGCGTCTGCCCCGTGCCTTCGAGCACCCGACGCGGGGATACGTCGACGCGTACATTATGTATCGCGATCTTTAGACGGTTTGCGCTATTGCGCGCGCCTATGCTACACATGCTGCATGCCCGATTTTGCCGCGCCCGTCGAACGACTCATCAATGAACTGAAACATCTCCCAGGGATTGGCCAGAAGACCGCGCAGCGCTTGGCGTTTCACCTGCTGCGAGCGGCACCCGAGGACGCGCTGGCGCTGGCGGACGCCATTCGCGACGCCAAAGAAAAAATCCGCGCCTGCTCGATCTGCTCCAACATCACCGATTCCGATCCATGCTTGTACTGTGTGGGCCCGACGCGCAGCAAGAAAACGATTTGCGTGGTCGAAGAAGCGCACAACATCATGGCCATCGAAAAAACGCGGACGTACAGCGGGATGTATCACGTGCTGGGCGGGTCGCTCTCGCCGCTTTCCGGCCGCGGACCGGAGCAACTCCATATCAAGTCGTTGATCGAGCGCCTAAAAGGCGGCGCCGTTGAAGAAATCATTATCGCCACGAATCCCACGGCCGAGGGCGAAGCCACGGCAGTCTACCTTTCGAAACTATTGAAGCCACTAGGCGTGCGCGTCACGCGAATCGGTGTCGGAATTCCCGTGGGGGCGGACCTGGAGTATGCCGACGAAGTGACCATGTTGAAGGCCATGGAAGGACGACGCGACTTGTAGGGTTCGTCCCCCTGCTGCATTCAAAAAGACCCACTTTCCCTGCCTCAAACGGCCGCGTCGTTTTAGACCGCAATAGGCAAAGAGCAGCATGACTCTTAGTACGCTCAGGACGCTCTAGCCAATCCTCACCGTTAGGTATAGAATCTCATTCCCAAGGTGGTTGTCTCCCACCGAACCTTGGGCAGCCCGCACATGGCTGACAGGAGGTGCGCTGAATGCCGAGCCTGGCGCACTACATGACGCAGTACGACCACGAGCACGAATCCGGCTGGAACAAATTCCTCCATGGCGTGGGCATCCCGATAATTTTTGCCGGGGTTGTCCTTCTGCTTTTCGCAAAATGGATTTTGGCAGCGGGATTTTTTCTAGGCGGATGGGTGCTTCTTTTTCTCGGCCACCGGATCGAGGGAAACCATCCGGCGTTTTTTCAGGGACCGATCTATTTGCTGGTAGGGCCAATCTGGGTTGCAAAGGAAGCATGGATGTTCCTAACGGGCACGCACCGCAGGCCGACCTCGGAAGGTACTCCGCAAAGTGACGCGATGAAGTAGATGCAGCGATTTCAATCGTCTGCGCGAAATCTTAAAATACTGAGGGCCGGTGGTGGCTTGTATGAACGATTCAGGCAGCAATTTTGCCGACGAGACATTGGAAATGGTGTCTGAGAACGCCAACAACGCCAGTGCGGAATTAAGGAAACGCCGCAGCACGCGGATCGTGCAAGCCGTTCCGCTGGTGGTGACAGGTGTCGATGCACTGGGGCGTCCCTTCGTGGAGCGAACCTCCTCGCTGATTATCAATTGCCATGGCTGCCGCTACCAGTCGAAGCATTACGTGCTAAAAAATATGTGGGTGACCATGGAAATCCCGCACCCGGAAACTGGCCAGCCACCTCGCACGGTGCGGGGACGCGTGGCATGGATTCAGCGGCCTCGAACTGTTCGCCAGCTCTTTCAAGTGGCGCTGGAACTGGAAGTTTCCGGCAACGTTTGGGGCATTGGCTTTCCCCCGGAAGACTGGACCGCATTCCCCGAAGCCGGGCAGTTCGTAGTGAAGTTGGATGCGCCGCCGGAGTCGTCGCCATTGCCGCCTCAGCCGGACAAATCGGATGCCCTGCCGCATTTGGAGGAAGCTGATGTTCCGCTGTCCGAGGAAACGGACAATCTAAGGCAATTCCCTTCTCCTGCGAGCACAACGGATGCATCGCTGCAGTTGGCGCGGCAAGTGGCGCGATTGGTGGCCGACGCCAAACAGCAAATCCAGGCGGCGACGCGAGAGGCGGCTTCCCAGGCGGTGTCGGCGGAGCGGCGTCTGTCGTTCGAGCAGTGGGAGCAGAAGTTTGCTGCAGGACGCGCGGTAATCGAAAATGAGACCGTCCAGGCTATTGAGAAGTTCCAGCACGAAGCGGATGAGCATTCACGAACGGCACATGCGGCAGCGGCCGAGGCGCTGCGCACGGAATTGCCGCGGTGGCTGGCGCCCCAGCTCGAACAACTCACACGCGATCTGACGGAGAATCTCTCGAGGCAAGGCGCCGCCCAGCGCGACGAACACGCTCAGGGGCTGGAAACGTCGGCGGAGGCTCTGCGAACTGCCAGCCAGGAAGCAGAGGAAACCGCTGCCCGGTTGAAGGTTCAGACGGAGCAGTTGGAAGCAAAAATTGTTGCGCGCGCGGAGTCAGCGACGCAGGCACTTGAGGAGACGGCGAAGCGGGCGGAGGAAACGGCGTCCACCCAGCGTGAGGCGCTGCTCGCCGCGGCCCAGGAGATTCAGCAACAGGTAACAGCCGCGCTGGCGTCCGCGCAATCGTCCTTGCACGGGCAGCTTGCGGCTGAATTGGAAGCTGCGCAAGCGCGCTGGCAGGCAGCCATGGAGAGCACATTAGCGGAAGCCCAGGATCGCGCCGCGGGCGGGCTGAATGAGCACGCGCGCGGCTGGATGGATCAGCTGCAGGATGAGATAGCGCGGCATGCAAAGGCGGCGCGGGAATCCGCCGCAAACACCGCGCTAGAGGCAGAGCAGCGGCTGACTGCGTTGCGAGACTCGTTGCAGGAGCAGACCCAACGGCTAGAGTCCGTGCTGGCCGTTGCGGGAGAAACGGGCCAGCGTCTCGAACAACACTCAGCGCAGCTCGAAAACGCGCAACAGCAGGCCCTGGCTGGATTCCAATCAAACCTCGAAAAGGTATTGAACCCGCACCGCGAGGAATTGCAGCGCCGCTCCGAAGCGATCGCCGACGAGCTCAATTCAAAAATTCGTGCGACATTTGATGAGGCCAGCCGCCAGGCAGTGTCACAGTTTGAAGAGCAAATTAAAGAAGTGGTGCAGCCACAGGTCGCAAGCGTCGACGAAGCGGTCCATAGGCTGGCAGGCGGCCGCTCGCTGCTGGATGCCGCGCTGACGATGCAGCAAGACCGTATCCGCAACTCCGCCGATGAAGCCTTCGCGGAATCGCTCGCTCGCTTCCGGGAGAACTTGGGCAGCGTCGAGCAAATCCTGCAGGAATCTTCGCAATCGATTACCTACCGCAACCTGACGGAACTGGAAGGAAAAGCCGGCGATTTGAAACACCAGATGGTCGAAGAGCTTCACAAATCAGCGGAATGGTACGAAAAGAAGGCGCAGACGCAGATTCAGAACCAGACGGAACGGGCTATCGAGCACGCTGGAAACCAATTGAGGGAAAAGGCGGGAGAGGTTTCCGCTGTCTTCACGAGCGAGCTGGATCATTCGAGCCGCAGCTTCGTGGGGCATGCGCAAACGCAGATGGAAGAGCTGGTGCGGGATTCGTTCGCGCGCGCGCGAGCGCTCTTTGCGGAAGCCGCGGACACCACGGTGGCGGCGTTCACCGATGAAATTCAGCGCACCGGCCGTGAAGAGCTGAAGGGATACAACGAAGAGGCCCAGCGTTCCACGGAAGCAACGCGTCAGCAACTGGACGCGACGCGTGCGGAGTTGGCACGACAGACGACTGCCGAGCAGGAAGCTTTTTTGCGGCGCTTCCAGTCCTCCATGAGCGGTGCGCTTGACGCGGGCGTGGCGGAAGCTCAGAAGAAGGTTTCGGAGGGATTTGGGCCGCTGCTGGATTCCTGGAAAGCCATGACAGTTGCGCATCAGCAAGAGATGCGCGGAATTTACAACCAGATGGGCGAACAAGCCGCGGAGCAATACAAGGGCCGCCTGGATAATGTTTCTAACCAGTGGATGCTGGCAACCGTGGCCTCGCTGGATAACCGGTCGCGCGAGATGATTTCGCGAATTGCCGCCACAGCCGATGAAAAACTCCGCGCAGCGTGCGGCCAGGTGTTCGAGGGCGTAGGAGAATCCCTGCGGGAGCGTCTGCGGGAAATGGCGCAGGGTTTTACGTCGCCGACGGTGCCCCCTCCGCTCGCCAAGAGCGCCAACACGGGAAGCTGAAACCTAAAGCTGTCCAACGTCGTCTGGCTGCTGATTCGCTACTTCTCTGCATAGCCCGGTATAATCCCGAAGGTTCCAACCACCATGGCCAACCATGCTTACCTGCGCGTGTGGACGCGCGATTTTTCGCTGGAAACAATGATTGCCGAATTCGCGCGGTTTATGACCACCGCGCCGCTTTCAGCGGCGCAAACTACTTTTAGCGAGCTTATCGTTCAGGCCGTGGACGCGACGGAGACGCCCGTTGCGGAATGGGATTTGCGCCCGCTCAAGACCGGGCCCGCGGAAGTTGCGGCGCTCGCGGCCCAGCACCTCAACGCGGACACCGCGTATATCGCCAGCGCCAAATGGGACTTGTGGGGGTTCGATATCGAAAGCCTAAAGTGGCAGCACAAACCCGAGCCTTTAGTGTTGACATGCCACGGGCAGGAGTACGACGACGGGCTCGCGTCCACGGCCGGCCATTTCATGGCTGACTTGGGCTTCGAGCACTTTTTTACGGGGCACGGAGGGCTGCTGGCGCCGGGAGCGGCGTCGAATCCTTTCAATTCCTCGGATCATCCCTTGGAGCATACGTTCCGGCGATGGATGGCGGCGAGCGGCAACCTGAAGGAATATCACTCCAAGACCCGCGAAAACATCCAACAATTGTTCAATTGGGTGGATGCGATCGAGCGCGCGCTGCCGGTGGAGCGCAGCGAGCTTTGGTCTGAAGGAGAAGAGAATTTTGAAGCGCGGCTAGACGCCATACTTGCGCAGCGCTAGCTCATTCCAATCTTGGACAAGCCCAATTCGCGGAGTCCTTCCCCCAGGGGCAGGCAACGGTTAGAATTGCTAGGGTAAGCGTTCTGGTGAAACGGGTTGAGTTTGTGCCCCGCGAAGATAAAAGTGCCGTGCATGCCAGAGCCAGAGAAGGATGAAACGCCTGGGCGGAGGTTGGAAAATAGCGCCCACGGCGGCAAATTTCTGATGGAGAAAACTTCCCAAAGTAACTGTTCGTGTGCTAACGAGGCGTGTATCAGTCCGTCCTTCCTAGGAGTGGGCCCTGGCGCTGGCTCGGCCCGCGGGTGGAGAATCCCCCTGATTTTCTCGCTGAGTTTTCTGTCCCTGTCTATTCTTCTGAGCGGATGTGGCACGGATGCTCCAAAGTCTGCCACTCAGGCCGAAACCAAGCCTGCGGAACCGGTCGTACCCGAAGAGATTCAGTCGGCGTCCCAGTCGCTGCTGGGAAGTGAGTCTCAAGTGCTGGTGTTCGGGGATCTCGCCAAGAACGGGAAGCAGGAATTTCTGGCAGCAAACGTCGTGCCGAAGACACCAACCAACAATTTGCCTGGAACGATCGTGACTCGCGTTGTCGTAGCCGAAAATACCGATGGACAATGGGCGGAAGTGCTGCGCTGCGATGAACACCTGAAAAACCAAAAGGGTTTTCTGGGTTTGACACCGTTGGCGCCGGTGACTGGTTGGCGGCTGCAGTACGAGCAAAACGGTGAAAAGGGTTTGCAACTCTATTTCACGCCTCTGAAAGGCATAACCGATTCGCACGTTTTGCCTATCGGCGTCCGCTGGAATCCGCAGACCAAGCGCTACCAGTCGCTCGACCGCTCCTACGAGCACTTCCTCCCCGAATCACCGTCTATGCAAGATCCGAGGTCCGTGCTGCGATGAGCGCTGCCCCGACGGCCGCAAGCAATCGGGCATCCAATAGCCCGCGCCAAGCTCCGCACGACAGAGGGTTGCGCGGCTTGATGCCGTATCTGCGGCGCTACACCGGCGGCATTGTATTCGGCCTGCTCACGGTCGTCTTGATGGGCGCCGTCGGCAACGTAATCCCCCTTGTCCCGGGCATCATGACGGACGTGTTAGCGGGCAACTCCGTTCCTTTTCAGCACTCCACTCAGACTGGAGGGGCTCCTCTTGTCCTGGGCTTGAACGCGTCGAGGCTAACCAACTTCATTCCTTTCTACGCGCCGAGCAGCCGCCGCACGCTGGGCATCTATTGTCTCATCGTCGTTTTGTGCGTGGCGATTAAAGGGATCCTTTCTTTCTCGGCCCGCTGGACGCTCATCGGCGTCTCCCGCGACATCGAGTTCGACATTCGCAACGATCTTTTGAAGCGCTTGCTGATCCTCGAGCCTGAGTTCTACGTTCGCAATCGCACTGGCGAACTGATGTCCCGCGCGACCAACGACCTGAACGCCGTCCGCATGGTCCTCGGCCCGGGCATCATGTACACCGCTACAACCATCGTCACCATGATCTTGGCTATTTTGGTTATGGTCACCCTTTCGCCCTCGCTCACGCTCTGGGTTCTGCTCCCCGCGCCGGTGGTGGCCGTCGCCGTGTGGTTCTTTGGCAAGACAATTCACGACCTGTACGAAAGCATTCAGGCGGCGCTCGCCACGCTCACCGCTCGCGTCCAGGAAAATCTTGCCGGTGTGCGCGTCGTTCGCGCTTATGCCCAGGAAGAAGCGGAGATCCGCGGCTTCGACGGGCCCAACCGCGAGTATGTTTCGCGAAACGTCCGCCTTATTCGAATCTGGAGCATGTTCATGCCGTCGCTTCAGACGCTTATTGGGACAAGCTTTCTCATCGTTCTTTGGCAAGGTGGTCATCAGGTCTTCAGCCACCAGATTTCGCTCGGCGCTTTCATTGCCTTCAACGGATACCTGACACAGCTTGTGTGGCCGATGATCGCCCTCGGATGGGTCACTAACATTTTTCAACGCGGCGCCGCTTCCATGGGCCGTCTCAACTACATCCTCACCGCCAAGCCCAATATTGATGACCGCCACGCGAAAGTTCCGGAAGGCGCCAAGCCGCGCGGCGAAATTGAATTCCGCCATCTCACCTTCACTTACCCCACGACTCTCTCCGGAGCGGGCACGAATGGCGCTTCCAAGTCCAACGGCAGCGGTCCGCATCCGGTGCTTCGCGACATTCATTTGAAGGTTCCTGCCGGCTCGACCCTCGCCATCGTCGGCCCCACCGGCAGCGGCAAAACCACCCTCGCCGCTCTCATCGCGCGTCTCTGGGAAGCGCCCGATGACTGCGTCTTGATCGACGGCCGTCCCATTCGCGAGTGGCCTCTCACTACCTTGCGCCAGTCCATCGGTTTTGTGCCGCAGGATACCTACTTGTTTGGCGAAACCGTCGGCGGCAACATCGCCTTCGGCCTGCCGGACTATGACGAGCAGCGCGTCCGCGAAGCATCCGAAATTGCCAGCCTGCATGGCGACGTCCAGGACTTCGCCACATCCTACGAAACCATGGTCGGCGAGCGCGGCATCACTCTCTCCGGCGGACAAAAGCAGCGCGCCGCGATTGCGCGAGCCGTTGTCCGCGATCCACGCATTCTGATCCTCGACGACGCGCTCTCGAGCGTCGACACCCAAACTGAAGAACGCATTCTCAATGGCTTGCGCGGAATCATGCAAGGTCGCACCACCATTCTGATCTCGCATCGCACCTCGACCGTCCGCGACGCCGATCAAATCGTTGTCCTAGTCGAAGGCGCCATCGCCGAGTGCGGCACGCACGACGAACTGCTCGCGCGCGGCGGTTACTACGCGGATTTGTATCACAAACAGTTGCTGGAAGAAGAGCTCGAACGCGCATGAGCAATCTGCACGAAGAAGAGGCCCTCGGTAAAGCGTACGATTCGCGCTTGATGCGCAGGCTTCTGCAATACATGAAGCCTTACAAATGGCGCGTGGTCCTCGCTCTGGTCATGGTGGCCATCGTCACCCCGCTCGAGTTGGCCCCGCCGCTCATTTTTCAAAAGGGCATCGATAAATACTTTGTTCCCGAGCTGAAGGGCCTGATCACCGAAGCCTTGGCGTGGTCGGGCATCGGCTGGCTTAGCCTTCTCTTGTTGGGCGTCCTTACTTTCGACTTCCTCGCCCAATACATTCAGATCCGCATCATGCAGCGCGTCGGCCAGCAAACCATGTACGACATGCGCCGCGAAATTTTCGGCCACATGCAGCGTTTGCCGATGAGCTATTTCGACCGCAACCCCGTCGGCCGGCTGGTCACCCGCGTAACTACGGACGTCGACGCCCTCAACGACCTCTTCGCCGCCGGCGTCGTCACCATGATCAACGATTTCTTTCTCCTCGTGGTCATGGCTGGCCTGCTCTTCAAGATCGATCGCCGCCTCGCGCTCGATACGCTTGCCGTTCTCCCCGGCATCCTGATTGTCACCATGATTTTTCGCAAGTTCGTGCGCGACGCCAATCGCCGCATCCGCACGGCCATTGCCCGCATCAACGCTTTTCTCCAGGAATACATTTCCGGCATGAGCGTTGTGCAGCTTTTCAACCGCGAAGGCAAGGCCATGGATGAATTCGAGAAGCGCAATCGCGACAATATGCTCGCCTGGCGCGATGCGATTCTCGCCTACGCGCTCTTTTATCCCGCGGTCGAGTTTCTCAGCTTCGCCACCATTGCGCTGATTTATTGGTCCGGTGGAAACCGCATTCTTTCCGGCGGGCTTACTCTCGGGGTCCTCACCGCTTTCACCATGTTCGCGCAGCGCTTCTTCCGCCCGATTCAGGATCTCAGCGAGAAATTCAACATCCTCCAGTCCGCCATGGCGGCGTCCGAGCGCATCTTCAAACTCCTCGACGAGCCGGTGCTCGTCGAGTCCGACCCCAACGCCATTCCGCTCGACCATCCGCGCGGCGAAATCGAATTCCGCAATGTGTGGTTCAGCTATCGCCGGGATTCAGGGTTTGTACATACAAACCCTGAAATGAAGAGCGCCCCCGAACCCGCCGACGAAGATTGGGTCCTGCGCGACGTTTCCTTCCGCGTCGACCCCGGCCAAACTATCGCCATCGTCGGACACACGGGCGCGGGCAAGACCACTCTCATTTCTCTGCTGCTGCGCTTTTACGACGTCCAGCGCGGGCAGATCCTTCTGGACGGCAAGGACATTCGCACCATCGAATTACAGGATTTGCGGCGGCAATTCGGTATCGTGCTTCAGGATCCATTTCTTTTTACCGGCACAATCGAAACCAACATCCGGCTCGGCACTCCCAATATCGATCGCAATACAGTCGAGCGCGCCGTCGAAGAAATCGGCCTCGGCGAATTCGTCCGCTCTCTTCCCGAAGGTGTCGCCAGCAACGTCAACGAGCGCGGCTCAACTCTTTCCGTCGGCCAGCGCCAACTCATCAATTTCGCCCGCGCTCTGGCACACAATCCGCGCTTCCTGATTCTGGACGAAGCTACCTCCAGCGTCGACACCAGGACCGAGCTGCTCATTCGCGAAGCGTTGAATCGCTTGTTGTCCGGCCGAACCGCCCTGGTCATCGCGCACCGCCTCAGCACCATCCAGCACGCCGACCGCATCCTCGTGTTTCACAAAGGGCGCTTGCGCGAGCAGGGCGCCCATCAGGAGCTTCTCGCGCTCCGCGGAATCTACTACCGCCTTTACCAGTTGCAGTACAAGGAGCAGGAACTGCACCTTCCCTTCGAAGCCGGCCGCTCGGCGGAACCCTCGGTGTTGCCGGCCAACGACTGATCCCTGCCCAATCCAGACATGCCACCCATTCCGCTCCTTCTCTCCGCCGGTGAAGCTTCCGGAGACATGTACGCCGCGCGCCTTGCCACTGCTCTCAAGCAGCGCCTCGACGTCGCGATTTTCGGAATGGGCGGGCCGCAAATGCGCGCCGCGGGCGTTGAGATCATCACCGATTATTCCGAAGTTTCCGTCGTCGGAATCACCGAAGTGCTCAAGCGCTTGCCCTCCTTATTCCGTGCCATGCGTCGCCTCGTCGATGAAGCGGAGCGCCGTCGGCCGCCCCTTGCGATTCTCACGGACTTCCCCGGCTTTCATCTTCGCCTCGCTCGCAAGCTGCGCCCCAGGGGCATTCGCAACGTTTACTACATCTGTCCGCAATTCTGGGCCTGGCGTCCCTGGCGCGTGGATTTGGTGCGCAGGCGGTTCGCCTACGCACTCTGCATCTTCCCCTTCGAAGAGAAGTTCTATGCCGATGCCGGCGTGCCCGTGAAATTCATCGGCCACCCGCTGGTAGGAAACGTAGAGCCCACGCTGACTCGGGAATTATTTTGCAAGAAATACGGTCTGGAAGAACGAAGCAAAATATTGACCATTCTGCCGGGCAGCCGGCGGGGAGAAATCGCTCACCATTTGCCGGTGCTGGTTGACGCTCTATCGGAGATCCGCCAAAGGCTGAAGAGCCCGCTTGCGATTGTGATTGCCGTTGCCCCCGGTCTGGATATCGCGCAGCTCCAGGCGCGATTCCCTTCCGATTGGCATGTTTGTTTTGCCAAGGACGATACCTACAACGCTTTGTCCGCTGCAGACCTGGCGATCGTTTCCAGTGGCACAGCCACGGTGGAGACCGCGCTCCTCGGCAAACCGATGATCGTCGTTTACCGGCTCTCACCGATGACCGCGCGCCTCGCAAAACCGCTCGTCCGAACCAAGTTCTTCAGCATGGTGAATTTGATCGCCGGGCGCGCCGTCGTGCCCGAATTAATCCAAAACGACTTCACTCCCCAGCAAGTCGCCGCAGAAGCGGAAAAGCTGCTCTCCGGCTCGGAAGAAGGCAAACAACGAGTGGAAGAAATGAGCCGCGGCTTGGCGGAAGTGCGGCGCCTACTTGGTCCCCCGGGAGCCGTCGAACGGGCTGCGGATGAGATTGCAAAGCTACTTGGCGCAGCCCCAAGCAACGCAAAGTGAGTGGTTTGGTATCCTATTACTGTACATTGGTGCAAAATTGAAGACATTTGAAAGGGGTCCGATGGCCCTTCGCCGAAGAGTTTCAGGCGCTTCTTGCGTCTCTGCGCTGATTTGTCTTTCCTGCCTTGCTGCTCCTCTCCACGCGCAGGTTCCCCGGGCCGCGACTTTCCTCGCCGAACACTACGATGTATCCGCGTCTGTGGACGCCATCGGCCAATCGATTTCCGCGGTCACAAAAATCGATTTCAAGGCCGTGGAAGCCTCCAGCAGCGTGCGCGTCGAGCTGCACCCCAATCTAATCGTGAAAGAGGTCAAAGGACCCGACGGCAAGCCGCTTACCTTCGAGCGCGACAATCAGAACCCCCTCGTCGTTGTCGTCCAGTTGCCCACGCCCGTCGCCACTGCCGGCCACGTCACCCTCACCTATACGTATTCGGGCTTGCTCGTAAACGAAGAAAACAGCCCTGTGCCCGGTGTTCGAGCCGCTGTGATTAACAAAGATGGCGCTTATCTGCTGCTCCCGGCAAGGTGGTTCCCGCTCACGGACTTTCCGTCGAACCGCTACACCGCGACTTTTCGCCTGAACGTTCCAGATTCATTCGCTGTGGCCGGAACCGGCAAAGCCTCCGCTCCAACGCCTATGCCCGGCAAGAATGCCGTGGAAGGCGGCCGGCTTCTCTACACTTTCGATTGCAAGAATCCGGCGCCGCATGGCACGTTCGTCGTGGGCAATCTCCAGCTCAATCCCAAGCAGGCCGAAGGAATCAACGTCGCGGTCTACGCCCCGAAGGCGTCCTCCGCGAATGCCGCGGAATTTGCGTCGAGCGTCGCGCGCTCGGCGATTATTTTTTCGGATATGTTTGGGCCAATTCCGGACCCCAGTTTCACTTTGATCCAGATTCCCGACGGCACCCTTCGCGATTTCGCGGCCCCCGGAGTTTTGCTCCTAAGCCAGCGCGCCTGGGATCCCAAGGGCGCCGACAGGACCATTGCGCGCCTGGTGGCTTCGCAATGGTGGGGAGTTCAGGTTTTGCCGGCTACCCCGGGCGACGTCTGGATCAGCGACGGCTTGGCGCGGTATTCCGAAGCGCTCTACGCCGAGCAAAACGCCGGCAAAGAAGCGGGACTCCGCGCCGTGGACGAATTTGCCGTCGGCGCGCTGATGTATGAAGACGCCGCGCCTATCGCGCAAGCAGCGCGCTTAGCTCCCTACTCCCCCGATTATCGTTCCGTGGTGATGAACAAAGGCGCGATGCTTTTTCACATGTTACGGGCCCAAATGGGCGACATCGCCTTCAAAGCCGCCTTGCACGACTTCTACTTTCAATTTGCGGAAAAGAGCGCTGGCATCGACGACTTTGAAAAGATCGCCGAGCGCCGCGCCCAAGCCGCCGTCAGACCGCAGCAAGACCCTCCGAACCTACAGGCGTTTTTCGCCCAATGGCTGAATTCAACGGGCGTGCCGGAATTCTCGCTGGAATACGTCGTGTACCGCACACCCAAGGGCTTTCGCATCGTGGGCAAGATTAAGCAGCCCTTGGACACGTTTCGCATGCCGGTGGAATTGCGTATCGATACGGAAGGAAATCCGGAGTTGAAAACCATCGACGTGATCGGCACCGAATCGGGATTCACTGTCGAAACCTTCGGCCGCCCGAAAGCCGGCGGAATCAAAATCGATCCCAATAACCTGATCCTCAAGGGCAGCACTTCGCTGCGTGCCCGCGCCGCCATCGCCCGAGGCGAGGATTTGGCTGAACAAGGGCGCTTCTACGATGCCGTGACGCAGTATCAGCGGGCGCTTTCCATTCAGCCGAACCGGCCGTTGGCCAATTTCCGCATGGGTGAGGCGTTCTTCTACCAGAAAAACTATCAGGCGTCCGCAAACGCCTTCAAGGAAGCCTTGCAAACTGTTCCGGAACCGTCGGAAAAGTGGACCGAAGTCTGGAGCCACATTTATCTTGGAGAGATTTTTGATTTGCTGGGGCAGCGCGAGCGCGCCGTCAATGAATACAGCAAAGCCAAACAAACCAATGACAACACGGGCGGAGCCCAAGGAACCGCCGAACGCTACCTGAAAAAAGCGTACTCCGAGGGCGGTACTTCTGTCGCCGCCCCTGCCACCAATGAACCCGCAAAACCCGCCTTGGCGATCCCCACCCCTGCCTCCGGCGAAAAGCCCGTCCTGAA
The DNA here is from genome assembly GCA_001917435.1 of Acidobacteria bacterium 13_2_20CM_2_57_6. Lineage (GTDB taxonomy): Bacteria > Acidobacteriota > Terriglobia > Acidiferrales > UBA7541 > Acidiferrum. The sequence goes on along the minus strand of MNEA01000136.1, from coordinate 25,846 downwards.
AAAGCCCACCCCTCCCCCACAATGAAAACTCTTCCCGTAGCGCATCGGATAAAAACTCCTCCCGCCGCTCAACGCAAACCTGTCATCCGAAACCTGTAGCTCAGGCCTTCAGGCCGGAGGCATTTCCGTAGGCGGCGGGTTCTCTGCCGCTTTTTTTGTTTCCGGCGCAAATCCTGGCTGGTGAAGCACGCAAAGGAGGGCAAAATTCTGCACCACTTTGGTGCAACGTAAGTCCCTTTAGAATCACCACTTGATGAAAAACAGGGGAATGGGAGAGAGGGTGGCATTTTTAGCCGGAAATGCTTGGTGACATCCCGGCCAGGCCGGTCAATGGCGAGGCGCAGACCCCTTTTCGTTGCGCCAGCACTTGAAACCGTTCGCCCATTCCTTCCGGGTGAATCAGCATCTTGAGTTGCAACCGCGCTTTCGTGTGCTCCGCTTCGGTTTGCCCCTCATCGTAGAGGTCGGCAAATTCATTGCCCTGGCCGAGCGCGAGCAGGCAGGCCGTCTGTGAAGTAAAGCCCGCGGTTTCGAGGCCTGACCGTTTTCCCCACAATTCGAGCGCCGTGAAATTGACGTGCGCCGTCAAATCCTGCTCGCCCGGTGCGGAATAAAAATCTTCGCTGGCGCGATGATTCTGATACGCCAGCAGCGTGCCGCGCATGTGGTGCTCGTCAAAGAGGTCGCTCGCGGGATGGCCGTAGTCAATCGTGAGCACGTAGCCGCGTCCGAGACGCCGGCCAATTTCACTGATCCAGTCGCACGCTTCCAGCCCCGCTTCAGTGTGCTGGCTATCGTGCAGAGTAATGTTTTGAGCTGCAAAATATTCGGAGATAGCGCAAGTCGAGACCGGCGCCAGCGTGTCCACGAACTTCCCATCGCGGAAGCCAACGAAGGTTTCTTTCAGCGCGCCGCTCTCCATTAATACCCGGTGTACCGGCAGCGCATCCACCAATTCATTGGAAAAAAAGCACCCTGCCACAATGTGCGCCGGAACTTCAGCGGAACTCGCGAAGTGTCCGGCAGCCGCGTGGCGCTTCGAGCAAACCGTAGCCTGTTCGCGCCGCGCAGCGGAACGCTCCACAGCGACGTAGCGCAGCGCATCATAAAAAACAGGAAGCTTTGCTTCGCAAAAATCGAGAACTTGCGAAGCAAACCGCCCCGCGCCCGCTCCGCCCTCGACAAGCGTAAACTCCTCCGGGCGGCCGAGAGTTTCCCACATCTCAGCGAACTGCCGCGCCAGAAGCCGGGCAAAAATGGGATGCACATCGGCGCTGGTGTAGTAATCGGCGAAGCGTTTGAACTCCGCTTTGCTGTAGTAGCCGTGAACGGGATGATAGAGGCATTCGCGCATGAAGTCCGCGAACGTGATGGGGCCGAATCGGCGAATGCGGTCAGCAAGTAATTCAGCGAGCGGCGTCACGCGCCTTTGGCTCCTACTGAACCCGAAGCGGCCTCCGCCTGGATTTTTTTCCAGGCCCGTTCAAACATTCCCTGAGCCGCCTCGTCGAAAAGCACGAAATAGACCGTTTCGAGAGAGGTTTCTCCTCTCAGGTGCTGCGCCGCCTCACGAAGCATGATCTCCGCACAATCTTTCAGCGGAAATCCCGCAATGCCGGTGCCAACCGCAGGAAATGCGATCGTCTTCAGCCCGCGCTCATTGGCGATCTTCAAGGAATGGGCCGTGGAACGCCGCAGCGCGTCCGCGTTCGTCTTGCCGCCAAGCTGCATGCTCGCGGCATGAATCACGAATCGCGCTTTCAGTTTTCCTCCCGTGGTAATCGCCGCATAACCGACCGGGATGCTGCCGATAGCGTCGCATTCACGCTGGATTTCTTCACCGCCTTTGCGGCGAATCGCGCCGGCAACGCCCGCGCCCAAAACCAAATCGTTGTTGGCCGCGTTGACGATGGCGTCCGCATCCATCTCCGTCAGGTCACCTTGCTGAATGACGATTCTCTCGGCAAGTGATTTCATCGTGGAGTCAATCCATTCTTTCCGGCACGGCTACGCTTTTTTCTCCGCGGCTTTTTGTTGCGGATACTCATAGACACCGCGTCCCGTCTTGCGGCCCAGCCGCCCTTCCTGGACGTATTGCCGCAACAAGGAATTCGGGCGGTACTTTTCGCCCAACGTTTGATGGAGATACTCAAGAATCTTAAGCCGTACATCGAGTCCGACGAGATCGACCAGCTCAAACGGCCCCATGGGATGGTTCAGCCCCAGCTTCAGCGCCTTGTCGATATCTTCGGGCGTGGCAATTCCCGCTTCGAGCATGGTGAACGCTTCGTTGCCGATCAGCGCATTTACGCGCGTGGTGATAAATCCGGGCGCTTCGTTGACGATCACCACTTCCTTGCCCATGCGCCGGGCAACCTCGCGGCAGGTGGCTACGCTTTCATCCGAAGTGTGCGGGGTCTTCACGATCTCGATGAGTTTCATTTTTGGCACAGGATTGAAGAAATGCATTCCAATGCAGCGATCGCGCGAAACGGTGACGTCCGTAAAATCCGTGATCGAAAGTGAGGAAGTGTTGCTTGCAAAAATGGCGCCGGCCTTGGCGAACTTGTCAAAGATAGTAAAGAGTTCCAGCTTCATCTCCAGCTCTTCGGGAACCGCTTCGATTATGAGCTCAGCGTCGCGAATCGCATTCTCGACGTTATTGGCTGTCGAAATCAGCGCCAGCGCCCGATCGCGAACGCCGGGTTCCACCTTGCCGCGCGCTACTCCTTCTTCAAAGGATTGGCGAATCCAGGCAACGCCTTGGTCAAGCACATGCCGCGAAACATCTTCGAGGATCGTATGGTAGCCGCCGAAAGCAGCGGCGTAGGCGATTCCCCGCCCCATTGTGCCTGCGCCAATCACTGCGATCGTCTTCACATCCATTTGTTGCACTCCGTCAGACGCAATTTCACTTTAGAATTTTTCTGTATTGTTCTTCGTCAAATCCAAGCACCATCTGCGATCCTCGAAGAACCACCGGCCTGCGAATGAGGTTCGGCTCTTTCGCCATCAATTGGATGGCCTCCGCGCGCGAAGGCGGATGTTCTTTCATATTCCCTGCTCGGTAAAGCTCGTTTCGCGTATTCAGGAATTCTTTGTAATCGCGGTCGCCAATCAATTCTTCGAGTTCGGCCTCCGTCAATCGCTCTTTACCCAGGTCGCGTGATTCGAGTTCCGCACCGATTTCTAGCAAGAGACCTCTTGCTTTTCGGCAAGTCGTTCACGTCGGCTTCTGTAGAAATTTAATTTTCATCTTTGGCGGGGCTTCATTAATATCGCGGAACCTTCGGATCGATCTCAACAGACCAGCGCTCAATTCCGCCGGCCAAACTCTTCGCTTTTTCGATGCCCTGAAACCGGAGCCAAGCCGCCGCGTCCAGGCTGCGCATGCCATGATGGCAATAGCAGATCACTTCGTCCACGTCCGGCAGCGTCTGCAGGCTCGCCGCCAGCGAGCCCAGCGGCACCAGTTTCGCGCCCTCAATCCGGCAAACTTGATGCTCCCACGGTTCGCGCACATCGATAAGCACCAATTGCTCGCCGCGATCCATCCGCGCCTTCACATCCGCGGGCGTAATCTCCAATTCGTCCATCTATTTTCCCTTCCATATCGGCTGGCGCTTTTCGAGGAAAGCTAGAATCCCTTCCTGCGCATCGTGGCTCTTCATTAGCACAGATAAGTATACGCGTTCCGCCTCTTTGAGTTGCTTCGCGAAACCCGCAATACGGAGACGACTCAGCGTCTTGCGCGTTAGACAAAGTACGCTTGGACTCAGCTTACGAAGTTCTTCGAGCAAGTTCGTCACTGCAGCGGGCAGCTCCGCATCAGGAACAACACGCGTAACCAGGCCAAGCCGGCAAGCCTCCGTCGCGCCGATTTGCTCGCCAGTTAAAATTAGGCGTGCTGCCGCGCGCATTCCGATGAGCTGCGGCAACGTCACCATGGCGACAGGAGGAAAACAGCCCAACTTAATCTCCGGCTGTCCGAACTCCGCGGATTCCGTGGCAAGCACAAAGTCAGAAAAGCTCGCGAGTTCCATCCCGCCGCCAAGGCAGTAGCCATGAACCGCGGCGACGGTCACGCAATCCGCGGCAGCGAGGCGGCGAAAGACAGCATGAAACGCCGAGAGCATTTTCCTGACGCGCTTGGGCGTATGATCGGCAATTTCCGCTCCGGCCGAAAAAGCTTTCGGACCCGCGCCCTGAAAAATCACGAAATCGCATTTGGGAATAGCGCGTTTCAGCACGGCATCCAGCGCGTGCATCGTCGCAATGTCGAGAATATTGAGCGGCGGCCGGTCGAGGGTAATCCATGCCGTGCGATCTTCAAGCCGTAACTGAACCGTTTCTTGGCCGGTAGTCATGATCGTCGAGGAACTTGTATTAGGAAGGCTACTTTCCCTGAAACTTTGGGGGCCGCTTTTCGAAGAACGCGCGAATTCCTTCATTGCCATCATCGGACAGATAACAACGAATCTGCTCGCGCACCTCGTTGTCGAGGGCCCGCGCAAGTTCCTTTTCCTCGCTTGCAAAGAGCGCCTTCTTCACCGCGCGGATAGGCAGCGACGGCCCTTGCGCGATCTTTTGCGCCAACGTCTTCACGGCAGCTTCGAGCTGGGCGGCCGGAACGACCTCATTTACCAGGCCGAACGTCAGCGCCGTCTTCGCGTCAATCATGTCGCCAGTGTAGAAAAGCTCCGCCGCTTTCGCCGGCCCCACAAGCTGCGGCAGGAAATACGTTCCGCCATAGTCGGGAAATAGTCCGACCTTCGCGAAATTCTGTCCAAATGTAGCTTCTTCCGTAGCAATGCGAATATCTGCAGCCAGCGCAATGTTCATGCCGGCACCCGCCGCAGCGCCGTTTACAGCCGCAATCACCGGCTGCGGCATGGTGCGCATCTTAAGGACCATTTGCATGCCGGCGCGCAGCAACGGTTCCAACTCGTGTGTCGCGCCGGTTTGGCGGCCCTTTCCGAGCGCGCCAAGGTCTCCGCCCGCGCAAAAAGCGCGCCCCGCTCCAGTGATCACTACAACGCGGACAGTGTCATCCCCCGCGATGCGTCCCAGCGTGTCATTAAGCGCGGAGGCGAGTTCGTTGTTCAGCGCATTCAACCGGTCGGGTCGATTCATCACCAGCGTGGCGATGCCCTCGTGCTTCTTTTCCAGGACGACCGCTCCGGCTTGCGCAGGTTGTGGAGAATTGCTCACGGCGGAACTCCGTTCAGTGGGCCTTGGCCTCGTGCTCTTTACAGATGCGCGCAACCAGTTGCGCCAGCTTTCTGAAGTGCCGCAGCTTCTCGCTCCGGCCTATGGCGTTCGCGCCGCTCGTGGAAGGCAGTACATACACGCGAGCGCCGTAGAGCAGCTCTTTCTGAATGCCAAATTTACATTTTCGCTGGGCAAACTGCTCGTAAGTCAGCTTTCCATTAAAAGCCACAACGTGAGGAGCGTATTCCTCGAGCTTCTGTGACAGGACGATGCGGCCTTCGGCGTAGTCTTCGCGCTTCAATTCCTCAATACCCTTGGTGGGACGCTTCACCAGGTCCGTAAGCCCGACCCCAAATTCGATCACTCGCTTGTCGTCGTGATAATCAAAAGGCTCCGGCACCACCCCGCTCTCATAAAGTATGGGCCAGAATTCGTTTCCGCGGCCGGCATAGTAATGGCCAACGCGGACAGAAGACTCGCTCGGATTGCAGCCGACGATCACTAGCTTCATGCCTTTCCGGAGGTGGTCGAGAAGTGTTCGCATTTCGCCAGATTACTATGGCTCTCGATTCTACTACTTACCCTTGAAGCTGCCAGCGCACTTTTCGGCATTGGCAGCCAGGTCATCACTGGCCTCTTTGAACAGGAAAGACCTTCCTAACACCAGTTATTCCCCTTGCCATCCGCAAAGCGCAACAACAACGTACGTAACTTTTCCCCGTTTCCTGAATCTTATCGCCAGCCAGAGCATCGAAACATGGGTGGACGGGAAGTGTTCAATGCTCTGTGCTACCTTTATGGATGGGAAAGCGAGGATGCAGCCGCCGCTCGGGCTGCCTATGACATTGAACGCACCGAATCCCCATCGCCTGCCTTCTACTGTTGCGCGCGAAGACGAGCACCTCCTGGTGGCTGCCGCCAAGGGCGGCGATACGCGCGCGTTCGAGGAACTGGTGAACCGTTATGAAGCGAAAATCTTCCGGCTCACCATGAACATCACGCGCAATCGCGAAGACGCCGAGGACGCCATGCAGGATGCTTTCCTCAAATCTTACGCGCACCTCAAGGATTTTCAGGAAGACTCCCGTTTTTATACCTGGCTGGTGCGCATCGCCGCAAACGAAGCTCTGATGCGCTTGCGCAAACGCCGCCCAAACCAATTTTCGCTTGACGAGCCGGTGGAAGGCGACGACGACCTCATGCCCCGCGAGCTTGAGGACTGGGGGCCGAGCCCGGAACAACGATTTGCGCAGACGGAAATGCACGAAATTCTGTCCGAGGTCATCGACAAGCTGGAGCCGGATTTTCGCGTTGTTTTCGTGTTGCGCGACGTCGAAGAACTTTCCACTGAAGAAACCGCCAAAGTGGTCGGGATTTCCGTTCCTGCGGTAAAATCGCGGCTGCTGCGGGCGCGGCTCAAACTCCGTCAGAAGCTGAACCGCTATTTTCGCAAAGGTGTTGCAAATTGAATTGCAAAGGCGTCATTCGCGAGATTTCTGACTATATCGACGGGGATCTCGATCTGTCGGTAAGGCAGGAACTCGAGCGCCACCTCGAACATTGTGAAGACTGCAAAATGGTGGTCGACCAGACGCGGCTGACGGTGGATATTTTCTGTGACTCGAAACCCATCGAATTGACGAGCGACGTGAAGTCCCGGCTTCATGACGCTTTGCGCCGCAAGCTGCAGGAAACTGGGAATTAGCCTGTTCTCCTAGCTTTTCGCGCTATCACTCCATAACGGCAATTCCCTGCCAAGCCCCTTCTCCCGCACCAACGCGTACACCTTCACCGCCACTGCGAGATCCCAGGAAGCAATTCCGTTCGATTTGAAGAGCGTGACTTCCGTATCGCTGGTTCTCCCGTTGGCTTTTCCCGCTACGATTTCAGAAAGTTTTTTGACACCTGTCCAGCAAATCTCGTCGCCATGAAAAGCGATGATCAGATCCCCGGCTTCCTGCCGCGACTGCTCGACGGAATCCACGACGATGACGTCCGCGCTGGCAACTGCTTCATCGTCCAGCTCGCGCTTGTGCGCGTGGTTCGCGCCAATGGCATTAATGTGCGTTCCAGGAGACAGGTCCGCACCGCGAACCACCGGCTGCGAGGCAGTTGTGGCGGTTGAAACGATGTCTGCGCCGCGCACCGCCTCTGCCGCGGAAGAACATGGGTCGACCGGAATGCCAATTCGCCCGGACATCTCGGCACAGAACTTCTCGCGCTTCGCCGCATCGCGCCCATAGGCGCGCGCCGATTCCAGCTTGCGAGCCGCAGCGACCGCTTCGAGTTGCGTCTTGGCCTGGCCCCCGGTGCCAATGATTGCCGCCACGCGGGAATCCTTGCGTGCCAAATATTTCGTGGCCACGCCTGAGGCTGCGCCGGTCCTCAGCTGCCCCATATAATCCGCTTCGATCTGCGCGAGCAAGTCGCCCGTGGCCATCTCATAAAGTGGAACCAGAAACCGCAGCTTCCCGCGCACGTAGGTGTACTGCTTCATGGCGACGTAGCCGGTGGAATAATCCGCCGCGGCCATGTAATGAAAAAATCCTCCCCCCGGCAATTCGAACCTCCGGCGAGGATGCACCACAACTTCTCCGGTCGACTGCTTGCGCGAAATCTCTTCCACGGCTTCCAACGCCTGCGGCATCGTGAGCACCTCCCGCACTTCCGCCTCGCTGATGTGCAGCGTCATCGTCTTTCTTTCCGCCTTAGTCCTTTGATCTCAGAGCGCGAGCGACACATTGATTGCTAATTTCACAACATCTCAAAGCGATTGAAATCATTTCGACGCCGGTTTTCCCATCTTCGTCGATCCGCGTTTCCCGGAAACTTCACCTGGTTCGCGCACACGACGAACGACCGTCTGGATCAAGCGATAGACGCGCTCTTCCTTTTTTCCGTCCATTACATGGAAGCGAAATTCAGGCTCGTCTTTAGGCCCTTTGCCAAGCCGAATCGGGAGCTGGCCACACAGTCGGTTCTCGATAAACGCTGTCTCGTACCGGTCCCTCTTGGCATACCACGTGTAAACGCGCAGCGCCGTAAAGTCGCAAGTCTGGCCTTCCGGCCCGCGCGCCGCCGCCAAAAGGTACTGCGGCTTGTCGCCCGAAGGGTCACTCACGCGATTCAGTTCGAACCAAGCCACCGGCCGGATATTTGCGGAAGCCGCTCCTTCGCGAACAGGATCGGGCAAGTCCATCTCGATGAAGCGGGTCACCACCCAGCCGGCGATGGGCACAGTCTGGTCGCCAGGTTGCGTTGTATTTATGGGCTCGGCGGCTCGCCCCGAGGAGTCTCCGGGCGGTCCTGTCGCCACACCGCGCACCAGAAACCAATCCTCCTTCTTCGTTTCCTGCGGCTCGTTCGAATTGTCTCTTTCGTCCGAGACTTGCACCCAATCCGCCGTGGCGCGCCCCACAATCTCAACAGGCGCGTTGCGCGCGAATTGATAGAGGCGAGGTTCTGTTCGCCCAGGCTGAACCCGCAAATTGGTGGAAACTTTGGTGCGCCCGCGCGCCTGCACCGGCATTCCGCGCGTTTGATCCAGCAGCTTGATGCTGCGTTGCCACAGGGCGGGCTCCATCAATTGACGGCTCTCCACCCAGCCAACCACGCCTGCGTTGGTTCGCACTTTTACATAGTCATTGCGTTTCGCGATGACATCGACGCGCTCTCCGTAATGCACCATTCCCACCTGCTCGCGGACCTGGGCGATACTGTTCAGGAGCGGCGCGACTTTTTCGCTGACAAACGCTTCGCCCTGCGCTTCGCGCTTTGGCCGAAGGACCCAGGCGACCAGCGCCACCAGCGCCAGCAGCGGCACGGCAATCACGAGTTTCCTCTTCATGCGACGCTCTCGGGTGTAGCGCGGGTGGTGCGCAATGAGGCCACGCTGAGCGAGTCGCGCAGCGTTCCGCCGCTGATTCGCCTCAATTCCCCGGCGTCATCTCCACGGCTAACGACACCAATCGTTTTAATTTTTGCCATACTGCTCCGTCACTCTTCGTGGTTCGCTAAAGATTGTACCTGAAACGCGGACAACCCCGCGGGTGCCCGTGACGGCTTTACTTTTCTGCTAGAATTCCAGGCGTTCCGAGGAAACTTTCTCAACAAATCGCGGAGGAGTGCAAAAATGAAGTCTCTCAATTCCCTTCAGCCGCTGGGGTTGCTGGTCCTTCGCCTGGTTCTCGCGCTGATTTTCTTCTCCCACGGCTATCCGAAGGTGGCGCACTCCGCCCCGGGGATGCAGGCCTTCTTCGTAGAGCACGGCTTGCCGGGATATTTCGTCTACATTTCGGGTGTGATGGAAGTTTTCGGCGCCCTTCTTTTGGCCTTAGGAGTGTTCACACGCGTGGCGGCGCTGCTCCTGGCCGTTGAAATGGGAGTGGCTATCTGGAAGGTCCACAGCGCTGGAGGCTATCTGGCGGTGCACAATTACGAATTCCCCCTCGCGATGCTCGCTGCAAGTTTCGCGCTCGCCACGGTTGGCGCGGGACTCTTGTCCCTCGACCATGTGCTCTTCGAAGGCAAAGGCAAGTAACGGTCCTGGAGCATTCGAAGTACGCCAGGCAACCCCTCGCGCGTGAATTATGCGCAGGGTCGCGGGCGCCTCAAGTAACTTCGCTTGTTCTTCGTCCCCGCGATGGTAGACAGTTCCTCCCCTGTATCGTACTATTCCGCTCCCCGTGATACTTCTGACTTAGCTGGAGGATGCTAATGAAACGGTTGGTGCCTATTCCCTGCGGGTGTGCAGAACACCTGAAGAACGTGGAAGAGACCGGCTTCGGTTATCAGGTTGTTTCGGTACAACTGAAGGATGCGAGGATCTTCGAGCAGGTGCTCATCAGCGAGGGCTGTATCATCGAGGTACGCGGGTACAAGGAAATTCCGTTCTCGCCCGATGAGGTAGCATCCGTCAGTGTCAATCACAAGCGCTGGAACTTCAGGGACCAGTCAGACACACGCGCCAAAACCAGGGCGGCAACCGCTTAGCGTCTATGGAAGTAAGGGGCGGCGAAAGAGCTTCGAAAAGTTAAGAAGTCACCGTCGCCGAGGTAGGTATCACCCCAGCCGGCGCCAAGGGCAGGACAATCCAAAGAATCGCATATAGGAGGAGGCCAGTCCCGGCGCAAAGTACTGCCAGCAACCACACCACGCGGACGATGGTCGGATCCAGGTCAAAATAATCGGCCAGACCGGCGCACACGCCCGCTATCTTTTTGTCGGTGCTCGAGCGCATCAGCTTCTTCTTGCCACCCGTTGCAGGAGACAATCCCGGCGGAGGAGTCTCGGGCTGCTTGGCGCCGCAGTTGTAGCAAAACCGCGAACCGACGGCGATGTCCTTCTGGCAGTTTACGCAAGTCATTGGGTTACCCCCACAGAGCGATTTTTTTTTGCTTCCCTACTCTAATTAAATTACGCAAATGGGGTCGAAAAAGTTTCCTCGCGAAATAGTCTAAATCCAAACGGCTCAGTACTCCAGAAGGTGCTTCACGGCCGCCGCAATATGATTCGTCTGCGGCAGGATCACGTCTTCGAGCTTCGGCTGGTAGGCGCAGAACGTATCCATTGCCGCAACGCGCCTCACCGGGGCATCCAACTCTTCAAAGAGTTCATCTGCAATCCGCGCGGCGATTTCCGCTCCATAGCCCCAGCTCAACATGTCTTCGTATGCCACGATGACCCGGTGCGTCTTTCGAACAGTCGCGGCAATCGCTTCCCAGTCGTACGGCGATAGCGAGCGCAAGTCGATGATCTCCACGGAAATTCCTTCGCGCTCCAGTTGCACCGCCGCGACTTCCGCACGATGTACGACCGCGCCGTAAGTAATGATGCTCAGGTCGCTGCCTTCTTTCACCGTGCGCGCTTTACCGAACGGAATCGAAAAATCCGGCCCGGGATTTTCCGAGCGATTGTACGGCTGGCGATAAAGATGTTTGTGCTCGAGGAACATTACAGGGTCGTCGCAGCGAATCGCTGTGCGCAAGAGACCTGCCACATCGAGCGCGGTCGAAGGCATCACCACCCGCAGCCCCGGGCAATGCGTGAAAATCGATTCGCCACTCTGGCTGTGATACACGCCGCCGCCAGTCAGGTATCCGCCGATCGCCACGCGAAGCACCACCGGCGCCTTGAAGGCTCCATTCGAACGCCAACGCATCACGCACAATTCATCGCGAATCTGCATCATCGCCGGCCAGATGTAGTCAAAAAACTGAATCTCCGCCACGGGTTTCAATCCGCGCGTGGCCATCCCCAGCGCCCGCCCGACGATGCTGGCTTCCGCGAGCGGCGTGTTGAACACGCGGTCGTTTCCGTATTTGCGCTGCAATCCCGCGGTAGCCTTGAAGACGCCGCCCTTCCCCTTTACGTGCTTCAGGTTCTCTTCACGGCTGGCGTCGGCCACGTCTTCGCCAAAAACGGTGATGCGCTCGTCGCGCGCCATTTCGTCGGAGAGCGTCAGCGCGACCATTTCCACCATAGTTTTCGGCGCGCCGTGCAAATGAGGTTCTGCCTCAAACGCAGCGGAAGTCGGATCCACGTCCGGCGAATACACGTTCATTCGAATCGAATCAATCGACGGCTCCTCGGCGGCCAGTGCATGGTCGGCGGCATCGCGCACTTCATTGTCGATTTCCGCTTCCAAATTTTCGATCTGCTTCTGGTCGAGCACGCCTTCGCGCACTAAAAAGAGCGCAAATTTCGAAATTGGATCGCGCCGGGCCTCTTCCTCGCGCTCCTCGGCAGATTTGTACAGTTTTTCGTCATCGGATAGCGAATGCGAATACGGCCGAGTCACGTGCGCATGAACCAGGGCAGGGCCGCGCCGTTCGCGGCAATACTGCACCGCTTCCTTGCACACCGAATAGCTTTCGATTGGATCGGTCCCATCGCACTCCGCTACGTGCAGTCCGGGAAATCCTCGCACCAATTTCGAAATACTGCCGCCGGCCGTCTGCACTTCAACCGGCACGGAGATGGCATAACCGTTGTCTTCCACCAAGTACAGCAGCGGAAGTTTCTTCGCGCACGCCACGTTCAGGGATTCCCAGAACTCGCCTTCGCTGGTCGCCCCGTCTCCGCCCGAAACATAAACAATTTCGTCGCGTTCGTGGCGAACGTACTCCCCAAGCGGCGCTCTCTTTGCTTGCGCCAGCGCCTTCGGCCGTCCTTCGTAATAAAGTGTCGCTTCCGCAGCGCCCACAGCCTGCACGAATTGCGTCCCCGTGCACGACGACTTGCTCACGATGTTCAGCTTGGGCTGCCCCCAATGCGACGGCATCTGCCGCCCGCCGGAGCTGGGATCGTCCTTCGCTCCCACGGCCGCAAGAAGTGTTTCCAGTGGCGTCACGCCAAGCATCAGGCATAGCGCGCGGTCGCGATAATAGGGATAAATCCAATCCACTCCCGGCCGCAGAAATAGTCCCATCGCCGCACAAACCGCTTCGTGCCCTGCGCTGGAAATCTGAAAATAGATTTTGTTTTGCCGCTTGAGCTGGATCTCGCGGTCATCCAGCCGCCGCGAAAGGAACATGGTGCGGTAGATTCGAATCAGGGTGTCGTGATCGAGGCCGTGAACTTTGGGGGCGTCAAGCTTTGCCAGTTTGACGCGCGTTTGTAACGCCATTCGTTCTGCCCTCGAGTTGGAGTTCAGGATGGTGCCTTCGCGGAATTTAATTATACCGGATTTCCATCACGCCCGGCCCAAATCGGCCCTTCTGCCCAAACTCGCCACTCCCAGAGGATGCAGCCAATTTGGCCTTGTCCTGCGATTCCGGCAAGGCCGCTTAAGAACCGTTCACACCAAAGTTTCAAATTGCTTGTCCGTCGTCTCAAATTCCGCGTCGCCGTGATGGATAACTTTCGGAGAAGCGCCCTTGAACGGCTCCTCGGAGGGGATGCGGTCCAGCCACCGCTGTTCGGAAAGTTTTTCGTGCGAAGAAAAATACAGCCTGACCAGCAAGCCGACTCTTCCATTGGCGGCTGCTGCCGGTTTTTCTGCGGGCGACGCGCTCGGTTTCGCGGAGGCCGCTTTCCCCTTGGCCTTTTCCGCCGCTTTTCCTTTGGATTTTTCCGCTGCCGGCGACTTTGGGGCGGGTTCGGGCTTGGAGAGAGTCTCGATGCCCGCGCTGTCGGGCCGGTCCAGCTTGTACTGCAACTTTTTGTCGAGCCGAAAAGCCTGGCGCCAGCCGTCCAGCTTGTGCCGCGCTTGCTGCGCCTTCTCCTCGTCCGTGCCAAAATCAAATCGTATGTAACTGTGTGCCATGATTCGAGTCTGCGACGCCCCGCAATTCAAGTCAAGCTAGAGCCCTTCTGCGGAGTGCGTGCCGGCCAAGAATGTGCGGCGCGTGAGAGATTCGCAGGACTGGCGTATAGTGTACGAAGTAAGCGGCCGGGTTGACGAACCGGCTTGCAAACTATGGCGCTTCACGCTATAGTGTCTGGCGGCATATTCAGGCTTGCGTGCCACATGCACATTGCGCGTTACCATCGCCACCGTTCCCTTTCTGCAAGCATCTGCTTGCTCATGGTGGTTTTGCTGTACGCGCCTCTTGCCGGCGCAGCCTGGTCGTCCTATCAATCCTCCTGCTGCGTCTCCGGTCACTGCAAGATTCCCGCGCATCATCACCAGAAACCTCCCGCTGCGCCCGCGAATCACATGGATTGCGGGCATGAAATGCGCGGAATGCTGGATTGCAGCATGTCCTGCTGTCACGATTCTGACCGCTCGCAGTTCACCTCGATTGCTTTCGTTCTGCCCGCGTCCATTGCTGCCGCATCGTCGATAGCCATCACTTCGCCCATCGAATTGGCAAAGCCCATGGATTTTCCACGTTGCATCGAACCTCTCTCCCCTCCTCCTCGTTTCGTTTTCGCGGCCGCCTGACGCGCCGTACTCTCCGGAAAATTATCTGATCAACTCACGCCGCGGCTTGGATGCCGCGCGATTCATCCTTTTCAGGAGAAAGAGTTCTCATGCGCAGGATTTTGTGGTTCGTACTTTCAATTTTTCTGTTCGCCGGTGCCGGTTTTGCAACGGTCTTCGGCACGGTTCGCGGCATCGTCCATGATCCCCAGCACCGGCCGGTATCCGGCATTCCAGTGGTTTTAAAAGCGCGCGCGTCGGAGTTCACTCTGACGACGCGTACGGACGACGCGGGCCAGTTTCATTTTATTTTGCATTTTGAGCTACGACTTCCCACACAGAACGAGACGGTACTTGTCGCCGCCGACGCCGGGCAGACTGAAACCGTCACGCCTACGACTCTCGTCGACCGCCTGCAAATTCAGGAAACTCCCGGAGCCGTGAGGACCAATAGCCTCGCGATAATCACCGACTACGTTCCCGGTTCCTACATAGTCCACGACCAGTTGCACGTTCGTGGTGGCCACCAAGTAACCTGGCTGGTTGACGGTGTCGCCATCCCCAACACCAACATCGCCAGCAACCTCGGCCCCCAGGTCGACCCAAAAGACATTGACACTATGGAGGCGCAGCGCGGGAGCTACTCCGCCGACTACGGCGACCGCACTTACGGCATTTTCAACGTCGCCCCGCGCACCGGATTCGAGCGCAACAACGAAGCCGAGCTCGTTCTAAGCGCCGGCGATTTTTACCAAACCGACGACCAGCTCAACTTCGGCGGCCACACCAATCGCTTCGCCTATTACGCCAGCGTGAACGGAAACCGCACCAATCTCGGGTTGCAAACTCCCACCACGGCCGTGATTCACGATGCCGCGAACGGCTTCGGCGGCTTCACTTCGTTGATCTACAACGCGGATTCTCACAACCAGTTGCGCTTCGTCGCCCAAGCGCGACGCGATTTCTATCAAGTTCCCTTCGATCCCAATGATCCTGGCACGCCAGGCCAGTTCCTCCGCGACGCCAATCGCGAAAACGATTCCTTTTTTACTCTTTCCTGGATCCGCACGTTCAGTCCGGCGCTCCTGCTCACAGTCTCGCCCTTCTACCACTACAACAGCGCAAATTATCAAAGCTCCTTGCAGGATTTTCCCAGTTCCGCCACGGAAAACCGCAGCTCAAAATACGAAGGTGGGCAAGCCACACTTTCCTGGATCAAGAGCCGCAGCAACCTTCGCCTTGGCCTTTACGGCTTCTCTCAACAAGACGGCCAACTTTTTGGCTTGCTCTGTCACGACCCGGCGCAGTGCGAGAACGTCGATCCCGAAAGACATAGCCCTGATGGATCGCTCTCGGCGGTCTACGGGGAGGAGCAATTCAAAGCAACATCGCGGCTCGCGCTTAATGCCGGCTTTCGCCAAACGCACTTTTCCGGGGGCACGGTTGAGAATGCCTCCAGTCTGCGCTTCGGTGCATCTTTGCGGATTCCCAAACTGAACTGGGTTTTTCGCGCCTTTTACGGGCATTTCTACCAGGCGCCGCCTTTGCTTACGGTTTCCGGTCCGCTCTTGCAAGCCGCCAGCAATCAGAACTTGGGCTTCATTCCGCTCCACGGTGAACGCGATGAAGAGCACCAGTTTGGCGTCACCATTCCGTTCCATGGCTGGACGCTGGACGCCAGCAATTTCCTCACTCGCGCCGTGAATTTCTTCGACCACAATAATTTCAATAACTCCGACCTGTTTTTCCCAATTACCATCCAAAGCGCGCGCATCAACGGATGGGAGCTTACGCTGCGCTCTCCTCGCATTCGCAATCGCGGGCAGGTTTATTTGACCTATTCGAACCAACTCGCGCTCGCCTTTGGAAATATCAATGGCGGCCTCACGGACTTCTCCTTTGGTGACGGTTTCGGTCTCCTCGATCATGACCAGCGCAACACGCTGCACCTCGGCGGCCAATACACCCTGCCCTGGCGGGCTTTCCTCTCAACTGACGTTTACTACGCCTCCGGATTTTCCAACAGCGATCCGCCGCCAAGGCACTTGCAGCCGCACACTACCTTTGACCTGTCGCTCGGTAAAAGTCTCGGCGAGCGCTTCGCTCTCAACGTTCAAGCCCTGAACGTCGCCAATCGCCGTGTCCTGCTCGACAACAGCTTTACGTTTGGCGGCACGCACTACCTGAATCCGCGAGAACTTTTTGTCCAACTGCGCTACCGTTTCCACTACTGATTTCCCGAGGATCGGTGTGCAACTCGTTCGAGAAACGAAGAATCTTGTCCGCCTGACCCGCTTTGGCATGGTCAACTGTTTCCTGGTCAGGGAAGACGACGGACCCACACTGGTCGACACGGGCGTTGCCGGTTCAGCTGGCGGCATTCGCAAAGCGGCGCAAACCCCTGGCGCGCCAATCCGCCGCATCCTTCTCACGCACGCTCACGTTGATCACGTGGGGTCCTTGGACGCGCTGGTTTCTCAATCTCCACGCGTGGAATTTGCAATTGGGCAACGCGAGTCCAGACTCCTGCGGAAGGACTTTTCGCTCGATCCGGGTGAAGCGGGCAAACGGCTCGTTGGTTTTCCGGGCGTGAAGTCTCAACCGACACTGCTTTTGAATGACGGCGACCGCGTCGGATCCCTTCAAGCGATATTCTCGCCTGGTCATACGCCGGGCCACTTTGCCTTTTTGGATGTCAGGGACGGCTCGCTCATCGCAGGAGATGCTTTTACCACCCAGACCGGAGTGCTCGCCGCCGGAACGTTCAAACTTCTCTTTCCCTTTCCTGCTTTATTTTCGTGGAACTGTCAGGTCGCGGCAGAGAGCGCGCGAAAATTGCGCAGTCTCAAGCCGGAGCGTCTTGCCGTCGGCCACGGCCAGACCGTCGAGTCTCCTCTCGCGGCCATGGATCAAGCAATTGAATTGGCCTTCCGCCAATGCGGGAAAATGCTAAACTGAAGCGCCATTCTGGAGGCGATGGAGTTCGCCATAACCGTCCCGGCGCTGTTCACCGGGTCTGATGACTCCTGGCAGCAGCGCGCCAGGAGCTTTTTGTTTGCAGATGCTCCGGCCATCCTTTGGCGCTCCCGGGCGGCCTGCCAGATTGGAGAGGAATTGCGTCTCACGTTGATTGCGATTTTCGGGGCGGTTGGCACGCTGGCGCGCTACGGCCTGCAAGGCCTAGTGCAAATCCGCATAGGAAGCACTTTTCCGTATGGCACGTTGCTCATAAATTTGACAGGCTGCTTTTTGCTCGGCTTGATCGGCCAGTTCACTCTGAATCGCATGGTGATTTCGCCGAACTGGCGCGTGGCCATCGCCGTTGGCTTCTTTGGCGGCTACACCACCTTCTCGAGCTTCGGCTGGGAAACCGCCAAGATGCTGGAAGATGGCGAGTGGGCGCGCGCGCCGCGAAGCGGGCTTCGATCCTTGACGGCAGTCCGAGCGGAGGCTACAAGCGTCAACACCGACTCCAAAGGGGCGCCCCTCTATATTGCGTTGATTCTAAAGGACGCGGTTTTGGCTGTTTTCGACCAGCAGAGGTAGAAATGAGTGCCCGGAACAAGAAAAAGCGGGGAGGAAGCTCCCGCACTTCCAAGCATAGTTATCTACAAAATTAAGTAGAACACAAGTTCTGGAAAGTCAAGGAATGGTTGGAAGAAAAATTGGATTTCGGCCCGCGATACCTGTAAGCCTTTATACCTTTAGGAAATGTTCAGTATTTAGCCGAACACGAACGGCAAGTCAGAGACCACGGAGCCACCATGACGCACCAAAAATTTGAAGGGGAGCGCACCCTGATGCGCATCCACATCGGCGAATCCGACAAATGGCACGGCAAGCCTCTGCATGAAGCCATCGTCGAAATGCTCCGCAAAGACGCCTTCTCTGGCGCAACGGTCCTCCGCGGCGTCGGCGGCTATGGCGGCTCCAGCGTGTATCACACGGATAAGCTTCTGCGCCTATCGCAGGATCTGCCGATCATCCTCGAAGTCATCGAGTCCGCCGTGCGCATCGAAAAAATTCTTCCCCGCCTTGACGAGATGGTCGACGGCGGCCTCATCACGCTGGAAAAAGTTCGCGTCATCCTTTACCGGCCTGCCAAGAAATAGGCGGACGACCTTATCGTCCCAAACATGCAAAATCCCGAGCCCAAACAATCCTGGCTCAACCGCACGGTCCTTGGCGTTGGCCTCACCAGCCTCTTCAGCGACTGGAGCCACGAAACGGCCACTGCGATCCTGCCCGCGTTTCTCGCGGCCATTGGCGCAGGCCCTGCGTGGCTTGGCGCGATTGAAGGTATTGCTGACGGCCTCTCCAGCTTCACGAAACTCGCCGCGGGTCATTACACCGATCGCCTGAAACGCCGTAAGCCACTCGCCGTCTTTGGCTACGCTTTCACCGCTCTTGCGACGGCGTCGTTCGCGTTTGCTACTCACGCCTACCATGTGCTCTTTGGCCGCGCCGCCGCATGGCTCGGACGCGGTGTTCGCTCACCCGCGAAGAAAGCCCTGCTCGCCGCCGACGTTCCGCCAAACGCCTACGGCCGCGCGTTTGGCCTCGAACGCCTGATGGACACGGTTGGTGCCATCGGAGGGCCGCTCACCGCGCTCTGGCTCCTCGAAGTCACCAGCCATTCTTTCCGCAAAGTTTTTCTTTGGACGCTCTTGCCGGGCCTCATCGCCGTCGCCGCTTTCTGGCTCCTCGTCCGCGAGCGCCCCATGGCCGCGCGTCCTGAGCGATCTTTTCTTATCGGCTTAAGGGCGTTGCCGCCATCCTTCCGGCGCCTGCTTCTCGGCGTAGGCGTCTTCGGCGCCGGTGATTTCTCCCACTCTCTTCTGATTCTCTACGCCACGCGCATGTTGACGCCCGCCTACGGACTCGCCCACGCCGCAAGTCTCGCCGTCGGACTTTACACGCTTCACAACGTCTTTTACGCGGGCTCCGCTTACGCAAGCGGCTGGCTCAGCGATCACGTTCCGCACCGCAAGGCTGTGCTCGCCGCTGGTTACTCCCTGGCTGGTGTCACTGCGATTCTCCTGTGCACCGGAACCAGTTCCCTTGCGCTGCTTGCGGTGATTTTCATGCTTGCGGGGCTCTACATCGGCACCGAAGAACCGCTTGAAGATTCCCTCTCCGCCGAGATTGTCCCGAAGGAGCAGCACGGCATGGCCTTCGGCACGCTCGCCGCCGTCAATGCCGTCGGCGATTTTCTCTCCAGCCTCCTGGTCGGATTCGTTTGGAGCGCGTTCAACGTACAGATTGCCTTCACCGCCTCCGCCATCCTCTTTTTCACCGGCGCACTCCTCATCGTCCGCCTGCGAACGCAGCATTCACCTAATCACCCGGGATAGAACGAATCAGCACTTGCGCCAGTACATGGAGCTGCTTTGGATCGTCGGTTAAGGAATCTCAAAGCGAACCTTTTCGATGTGTTGGCCAAATGCAAGGTCAATCGCATTGTCTACGCCTTGGTCATCTGGCGGCCAAAAAAACACCTGTCGAAAGTCCACTCGGCCTTCGACTTTGGGATGAAATATGAGCTTGTAGCGGCCTGGGGCCAACTGTGGGAGCGAAAAATTGCCGTCCTCCGTATCGCAGCCAGATAATCCGCCATGACGTCTTGCCATCTCGGCTTCCTTCGGGTCGGCAGGCCGGACTGTGACAAAGCCAGGAACGCCCTTGCCGCTTGCGTCCAAAACCGTGCCGGAGATTTGACCGTCGGGACGAGAGAAAACGTCTACCTGACAACCTGCGCCAGTTCCATCTTTGTCGTCAACGTCGATTGCAAACGGTTTGCCAGTTCTCGTCTGCCGGGAGCTCAGTCCAGCAGGCAGCTCCGGTTCGATGTGGTAGGTGCCTTGGGGCAGCGAAGAGAAGGCATAAGCCCCTTGCTCGTCCGTCTTTGCGAAGAAGACCATGCCCGTGCTCCCACTTACGAGTACTGAAACATCATTGAGCGGGCGTGCTTCCGCCAAATCCTCATAACCCGTGCCCGTGGGGCCGATTCCGATTGTGCCGAACAAGTCATCAAAGCGCGTCCCATCTCGGGCAGCCCGCAATTCTTTTAGCAGGCCACCAACCATCACCTCAGGTTTTGTTCCGGAGCAGATGCCAGTCGTCAGTTGGCGGTCAGAAGTCGAAGCGTACACCAAATAGCTGGTTCCAACGACAAAAGGATACCCGCAATCGCCCCCACCAAGGCCCGTGTGAACCACGATCTCTTGCCCGAGATCACTTGCGCCGTGAAAATTCTCTTTAACCGTGAAATGAACCGCATATCTCGGAACCATGGCTGCGCGATTGCCAAAGCTTGCTGGTTCCTGGACCTTAATCTTAGAAACTACTTGGCCAAGAAAAATGACACCGCCAGCAGAAAAGGCTTTGGACACCCCACACGAGTTGGACACGAGAACGCAACTACAGGCTTGAACGGCGCTGGGAGCAAAGCCCAGTACAACGGCAGTAGTAACAAACAACCGGCGCAGCATCTGCAAATCCATATCGCGTCCGCCCATCCGTACGATATAACTTTCAGATGCAATTCCTGGCTCGCGGGATTGCTACCCCTCTTTAGTCAAACAAAGGGGTTTTCGACTGCGATACCAAAATATTCCTGGCCGGCATTCAAGTCTTCCGACCAGATTTTGTGACAGCCGCCGCGTTCAGCGGCCGCAATGATCATTCCGTCGTAAAAATGGATTCCGTAATCCGCCCGTGCGCGCACCGCGCGAAGAATGACGTCGCCATCGACCGGGGCGAGTTTGATGGGCCCGAGTGTGTCTAGGAGTGCCATTACGTCTTCGGGCTTTGCCGCCGGCTTCAGCTTGTGAAGGAGCGTAGCCGCGAATTCGCCAAGTACTTGGCTGGAGGCTGCCATCTCCCCTGCCACAGCTCTGCGGACCAGCCCCTGCGCTATCTGTTGCTTTCGCGGCTCGCTGGGGTCGTAGGCGTAGACCAGAACGTTTGTGTCCAAGAACTCAAGAGCGCTCATGAAGATCTTCGCGCTTCCAGGTTCTATTTCCAACCCTAATCTGGAACTGCTCGAAGCTGCGCTCCAAGGCTTCCCTTTCCCGGCGCTGCCGACCTGCTGCTGCTTCTTGTCTTGCGAGTTCGTTCAGGTACTCGCGAACAAGTCCAGTCAACGTCGTGTCGCGATCTACGGCAATTTTTCGAACACGTTTGACGAGTTCTTCTGGTAAGGAAAGCGTGATATTCATGTACCCATAATATGTGATTCCCTTATTCTGTGCAACAAATATGCACACTGAAGAATCGCTCGCCGTTTTTCAGTGCCTCCGCGTCCCTTGTGTTAACTCGGACGTTTTCCATGTTGCGCCGCAAAATGCCCCGTGCTACCTTTGGCGAACAAAAGGCGAATTGCAGAAAGGACCTTTCATGTCGGAATCGCTAGCCGTTCGACGAGCGGAAACGTCGGCCGCCATCACGCGCGTCCACGAAGTGCTGGATGCCTTTGCTGCTCGCGACGAAAAGGGCGAAATGCTCACAGCGGTCCGCCATTTTCCGGCGCGCGAAGCTCAGTGGGCGGACTTCCCTTCGTGGGTCCATCCCGATCTCGTTTCCGCTTACGCAGAAAAAGGAATTTCTCGACTCTACACACACCAGGCCGAAGCAGCCGAAGCCGTTCACGCCGAAAAAAACGTCGTTATCGTAACGCCGACAGCTTCCGGAAAGACGCTTTGCTACAACCTGCCGGTTTTGAACGCGACACTTGAAAATTCCGACTCCCGCGCGCTGTATCTTTTTCCAACCAAGGCTCTCGCGCAGGATCAGCTCGCCGAACTCCACGACCTTACTCAGCGTTTGGAAAATCGCTTTGGTGTTTTCACTTACGACGGCGACACTCCCGCCGACGCGCGCCGTTCGATTCGTGAAAAAGGGCACATCGTCCTGACCAACCCCGACATGCTGCACACCGGAATCTTGCCGCATCACACGCGCTGGCCGCGCCTCTTCGAAAATTTGCGATATATCGTTCTCGATGAATTGCACACCTATCGGGGAGTCTTCGGCAGCCACTTGTGCAACGTTCTGCGCCGGCTCCGCCGCATCGCGCGATTCTATGGCCGCGATCCGCGATTCATTTGTTGCTCCGCGACCATCGCCAATCCGGGTGACCTCGCGTCGCGCCTTCTCGAAACGGAAGTCGAAGTCCTCAACTCCAACGGCGCTCCCGCCGCGGAGAAAACTCTTGTTTTTTACAATCCGCCCGTCGTCAATCGCGCGCTGGGGATCCGCCGCAGCTACATCAATGAATCCTCGCGCGTCGCGCAGGAATTTCTGAAGCACGATTTGCAAACCATCGTCTTCGCGAATTCTCGGCTGCAAACGGAAATTCTTCTCACCTACTTGCAGCAAGCGAATCCGCGGCTTCCAGGAAAGTCCGACACGATTCGCGGCTATCGCGGCGGCTACTTGCCGAACGAACGCCGCGAAATCGAGCGCGGCCTCCGCGACGGAAACATTCGCGGAGTCGTCTCGACAAGCGCCCTCGAACTTGGTATCGACGTCGGCTCACTCGACACCGTCGTCATGGCCGGATATCCCGGCACCATCGCCGCCACCTGGCAGCGCGCCGGCCGCGCCGGCCGCCGCAGCGGAAGCTCCTGCGCCGTGCTGGTGGCTTCGTCGTCGCCGCTCGATCAGTTCATCGTGCGCCATCCGGATTATTTTTTTGGCAACACGCCCGAACATGCTTTCATCCAGCCGGACAATCTGGAAATTCTGATCAACCATTTGAAATGTGCGGCGTTCGAACTGCCCATTGGTCCTGACGACAAATTCGGAGAGGTCGATCTTCCTGATTTGTGCGCGCGGCTTGCCGAAGCCCGTTTTCTTCACCTGGCCGGTGAGAATTATCACTGGACGCAGGAGGCTTATCCCGCCGATACCATCAGTTTGCGGTCCGTCTCCAGCGATAATTTCGTGATCATCGATGTCACCGGCGCGCCGACGGTTATCGGCGAAGTGGATTTTCCAAGCGCACTTGTTTTTCTGCACGAAAAAGCCATCTACATTCATGGCGGCCAACAACACCACGTCGAACATCTCGATTTCAAGGAGCGCAAAGCATACGTGAAGCGCGTCGACGTCGACTACTACACGGACGCCATCCGCTACACGCAAGTCCGCGTCCTCGAAATCGCAGCCGCTGTCCAATCGTCCGCGCATCTTCATTCCCACGGCGACGTTCTAGTGCGATCGCAAGTTGTCGGGTTTAAGAAAATCAAATTCTTCACTAACGAAAATATCGGCGACGGCAAACTCGAACTCCCTGAAAACGAAATGCACACAACTTCCTACTGGATCACTCTTGAACGTTCGCTCCTCGAATCGCTTCCCTTCACCGTGAGCGAGCGCCAAAGCGGAATGTTCGGCCTGCTGCACGCGCTCGAATCCGTCGCCACACTTCTGCTGATGTGCGATCGCCGCGACCTTGGCACGGCCATCGGCGAACGTCCTCCGGCTGCCGATTCGAACAGTGTCCCATGGGGTGAGGGAGATGAACTGATCTCATTGCATTCGGCAGGGCGTCCGTTCGCTAGAGACTTCTCTCCAACTCACTTACAGGACGCTGTTTCTACCAACGCCAAGGAATTGTTCGAACCAAACTTGTATCTGTACGACGCTTATCCCGGCGGCATCGGTTTTTCCGAACCGCTCTTTCGAACGCGCATGCTTCTCGTGCAAAAAACGCGCGAACTGATCGCCGCATGCCCTTGCGAACAAGGCTGTCCATCCTGCGTCGGCCCCGCGGGCGATCTCGCTCCGCGCGCGAAGGAAGCCGCCCTCGCCATTCTCGACAGGTTGTGTGCCTAGATGGCTGCCGCTGCCGACAAATTCGCAAGGCTCGCTGCGCTGAAGCCCACGCGGCCCCTGCCGGCGCGGCCCGCCGCGATTCGAACGCCGGGCGAAGAGGACGTGCTCGGCCGGCTCCTCGGCGCGGGGGTCGCCAGTAATCCTTTCGGCGAGCACCTGGCGGTTCGAAACTGGTTCTCCACTCCGGAATTTTCGGAACCATCATCCACAACGCTCGAATTGCTTTCGCGGACGCGCGACGAATCCATTGCGAGAAAAACCCGCGCCGCCCTGGAAGATCCGGAAAAATGGCTGTTCCTGGACACAGAAACCACCGGCCTCGCAGGAGGCACGGGCACGTACGCGTTTCTGATTGGCCTGGCGTGGTGGGACGCGGGCGGATTGCAGGCCGAGCAATTCTTCATGCGCGATTTCGCGGAAGAACATGCGCTGCTGCACGAATTATCCCAGCGTGTAGCGGAGCGGCCGGTGCTCGTTACCTTCAACGGGAAATCCTTCGATTGGCCGCTGCTCGAAAATCGTTTCACGATGACGCGCTCCATCGCCGTGCCGAAATTGGAGGCCCATCTGGATTTGCTGCACCCCGCGCGGGCGTTGTGGAAGCTTCGGCTCGGTTCGGTGCGGCTGGTGGAACTCGAACGCCACGTGCTCGACGCGCCGCGCCTAGGCTGGCACCGGGAGAACGATGTTTCTTCCGCGCTCATCCCGCAATTTTATTTTGACTACTTGCGCGGCGGGCCCGCCGAGCCGCTTGCCGCGGTAGTGCGCCACAATCAGATGGATTTGCGCGGGCTGGCCGCTCTTTTCGGCAAAATCAATACACTGCTGTCGGAACAAACAAGCGACGCGACGGAAATCGAGAGCCTCGACCTTTTCGGGTTATCGCGATTTCTCCAGCGCCGTGGAGAGAGCGATCGGGCGCACTCGGCGTGCGCGCAGGCCCTGGAAATCGGGCTGCCGGCGGAATTTCGCCCGCAGGCGCGCCGCGATCTCGCGCAGATGGCCAAGCGGCGCGGCGAGCACACGCGCGCCGCAGAGATCTGGCTGGAAATCGTGGCCGATGGGCACGACGGAATTCACGCCTGCGAACAACTGGCCATTTACTACGAACGTCATGCCAAGGACTTTCCCCGCGCGACAGAATTTGCGCAATTGGCACTCGCAAAACTCAGGCGCCAGCGGAGCGTTTCAAGCGATCCCCTTCTTGCCGCGCGATGTGCGCGGCTAGAGCAAAAATTCCTGCACCGCCTTTCACGCTTGCGGCATCAAATGAACACGGTTGGCGGCGTGGCAAGACTGCTTGCTCTATCACGCTCCGGCGGCAAATCGTAGGCGTAGAGCTAATACCCCGCCCGGCGTCAAGCCAATTCCTTGTTCCTCAATTCAAGGGAGGAAATCGGATGGAAACCTCAGCGGCAAAACAGCAAGCTATGGCAGGAGACACCGTGATCACTGCCGAGCAAAGATATCTGCGCACCGAACTGGAACAGCGCCGAGAGCGCCTTCACGAGGCTTTACATTCGCCCGCCGCCGACCCCTCGCTTTCTCAATTGTTGACGGCCGTGGACACGGCGCTGAGCCGCATCGACCACGGGACATTCGGGCTCTGCGAGACGTGCCACGACACCATTGAAGCGGAGCGCCTGCTTGCCGATCCGTTAGTGCGGTTCTGTTTGGACCATCTTACAAGCGCCGAACAGCGCGCCTTGGAGAGCGATCTTTCCATGGCTGCGCGCATCCAGCGCGGGCTCTTGCCGAAACCGGGCCTGGCACCAGTTGGGTGGGACGTCCGTTATCACTATCAACCGGCAGGCATGGTAAGCGGTGATTACTGCGATCTCTTCGAAACAGAGCGTGGCCTGCTCTTTATGCTGGGGGATGTTTCCGGCAAGGGCGTTGCCGCGTCGATGCTCATGAGCCACCTTCATG